>CANGQE010000087.1 GCA_947455845.1 Rickettsiales bacterium | reverse complement strand
GGCAATACCATCTGCATCATCAAACTTGGCAATTAAATTATATCCGCCGGAAGAGTTGGCTTTAGTACTATTAAATGAGCTAAAAAAGAAAAATGTCGCGCAAAGTAAAACAAAGGTGCCGACAATGATTTCGAAATAATTGCTAGTTTTATTCATATTGTAATGAAATTAAGTAATTAGAATTTTGTAGAAGAATTTATTTTGGTTTCCATGCCTCGTACTCAGAGTTAGTTTTTTTAACCAAAGTATCGTTAGGAGAATAAGCGCTTTTAGTTCCGGTCAAGTTTGGCAGATGAACTTTTTGCCAAGAAAATTTATGAGTATTATTGGCCGGCAAAAGATCAGTATTGTAATGCATCCAACCATGCCATTGCGCCGGAATTTTTGAAGGCTCAACAATGCCTTTGTAAACCACAAATCTTTTATTCTTTTTATTTTGAAAATATTCGTTTCCGAACTCATCCTCGCCAACTTTCGTGCAGGATGATCTGATGAAAAATTTATTTAGAAAATTCATTGGTTGATTATTTTACTTGGAAAAAAGTGTGATTCGCTCAACTTAAAAAGTGAGTTTCAAAAATCAACAAGTTCAGAGTAACAAATCCAGAAAGATCTCCCGCAGAATATCTTAGTCGACCGGAGTCGAGACCATTTAGAGTTTTCCTACTGCCAATCCTACAACAAAGGAGTCACAAATCTTAAAATACTCTCGAATCTGCTCGACTAGTGATTAAAAATTACAAAAAAAATCCTCTTAGATTTTAACCTCATAAGGCTTATTATGTAAAATTAATGTAGGAAAGAATCCAACTATTACCATGATAACGCTCTAATGGCAATTATCGAGGCTGGCGATTCTTTAGAACAACTAGAAAGTTTTTAGGGTCAAAACCTGATACCAATATTGAAGCTCAAATAGTCGACAAGGTAAAAACAAGTAAACAAAATGAGATTGGCTAAACCAATTTCAAACTAATAATAAGGAAACTTGAATAAACCCTTTTGACTTTTTAATTTTTAATTTGCTAAAGTGGGCTTCCCAAAAATTTTACTTTTTAGATTTTCTACTTTTGGGTTTGGTCAAGAAAATATTTAAGCAATAGTTTAAATTTTCTTGGCCAAATTTTTTGGCTAAACAGCCTGCTCTACTACGAACAAATACTACCCATTTAAAATCTTTTTAAATGCCTCTGTGGCGGAATTGGTAGACGCGATAGACTCAAAATCTATTGTCCCTTGGGACGTGTCCGTTCGATTCGGATCGGAGGTACCATATCAGGTAACAGTTAACAATTATCAATTAACAATTAACGGTTACTTGAGCTATTGCACTCAGCTGTTAACTGATAATTGTTAATTGATAATCGTCTAAAAAGTGCTTCATCTTGCTGATCTATTTAAAGCTGTTTTTCTTGGAATTGTTGAAGGACTAACCGAATTTATCCCCGTCTCTTCTACCGCACATTTATTGATCTCATCATACTTAATCGACTTTCAGACCATCAAAAACAACCTATTTGAAATCGTAATACAATTTGGCGCCATACTTGCCATTTGCGTTATTTACCGCCGAAAAATCTTGGAAGTGATTTTTAATTTAAAGCAAAGGCAACAGCAACAGTTTACTCTTAATTTAATTTTAGCATTCCTTCCTGCAGCTGTACTTGGAGCTCTTTTTCACAGTATCATCAAACAATATCTTTTTTCAAATTTTGTAATTGCGATCTCTTTAATTATTGGTGGAATAATAATGATCTTAGTAGATCGCAAACCGAGAAGCACCCAAGTTTACGACATCGATGATATCAAACCCAGCACCGCTTTTTACATCGGATTGTTCCAATCATTAGCCATGATACCGGGAATTTCTCGTTCCGGCTCAACCATCATCGGCGCCCTACTCTTCCGCTTAAATAGAAAAGTTGCCACCGAGTTTTCATTCTTCTTAGCAATTCCAACAATCGCCGCCGCCAGCTTATACGACCTAATAAAAAACTCTTCAGAACTTAGCGGTGATAATATTGAACTAATTGTGGCGGGACTACTGTCAGCGTTTTTCTCAGCGATCTTGGTAATTAAATGGTTCGTTGGCTTTGTAAGCAGAAGCAACTTTGTACCCTTCGGAATTTACCGGATTGTGGTTGGGGTTTTGATTTTGATGTTTATTTCTTAACTGTATTGTAGGAATAGATCCTGAAACAAGTTCAGGATCTATTCACAACACCACACTCTTAACCTTTTACCTAAACTTTGGCCCTTCAACCCAAATCACAATCGACTTTCTCGTGCCTCTTGTAACCGGAGTAACCCGATGATGAATGAATGACGGAAAGGCAACCAAAGTTCCCTTCTTGATATTAATATTCTGCGCATCTTTCTCCAACCCTGTAGCAATCTGAAAATTACCACCTTCAAAATCAACACCGGGCTCATTTAACAAAAATGTCAAAGACAGCTTACGCGTTGCATTCTCACGCGCCCGATCATTTCCCAGTGACATATCAATGTGAAAATCGTAGCGACCATTTTCCTCACCTTTATACTGTGAATATTGGTAAAAGTCGTATCCGTATAAATCGAAGCCATAAAACTTCGCATTAATATCTTCAATCGCTGCATTAAAACGGTCAAAAATCCAGTCGTTATTTTCGTTACGATTATGAAAATTTAAATTTGATTTGCGGATAGATTCATTCAACGCATCCTCACCAACAGTGCCCTTCATCAACTCTGAGCGCTCACATTCTTGAGTAATCAAATCGATTTCCTCATTGTTAAACACATCTTCCCAATAGATGCAGGAGTGAGTTACTTGGCTTCTTTCAAAAACATTATTAGAAATTTTGTTCATAAGTTTTTATAAAAAATTATACAGATTGATAATGAATTTATGTTTGATTTATGAAGAATCAAAATCAAGAATCAACCCAGTTAACTATTAAAATTTGCTTTCCCTAAATCATGTCGCAAGAAGAACCTTCCCAAGAAAAGTTTGCCATCAGATTCGGCCTCGGAGCTTTGAAAGCGGTTGGCTTTGGCATGATCGAAACCGTCATCAAAGAACGCGAAGCCAATGGTAAATTCTCCGATATTTACGATTTTGCGCAGCGCGTCGACCCTCGCTCAGTTAACAAAAAATCAATCGAAGCCTTAGCCAAATCTGGTGCTTTCGACTCCATGCAAGATAATCGCCGCCAGATAGCAGAGTCTTTCGAAATTCTCTCTTCTTACGCCACCGAAAAAGCCCGCGAAGCCAACTCCAATCAAATGAGTTTATTTGGCGGCTTGCCCGAAGCCAACGCCAAACCCGAATTAAAAAAAGCTCCGCAATGGACGAAAGTTGAACGCTTGCAAAAAGAATTCGAAGCCTTCGGATTTTTCTTAAACGAACACCCCGTTGACGACAGCGTTTCTGACTTAAAAAAACGCGGCGTAATTTTTTCCGACAAACTCGAACGCGACGAATTAGAAGATAACACCATCGTTAAAATGGCCGGCGTTGTAGCCGCCAGCAAGCACCGCTCCGGCCCTCGCGGACGCTTCGCCTACATGTCGATTTCCGACCCTTGCGGAATTTTCGAAGCCATGATTTTCGACGAATCTCTAATCACTTCCGCCCGTGACCTTCTCGCCGACGGCAGCGTTATCGCCCTAGAATGCCTAATCCGCCGCGACGATGGCGGTGTCAGAATTTTAATTCGCGATGTAAAAAAATTAGAAGAATTCATCGCCAACACCAAAGCCCAAGATAAAGATTTCGAAGACATAAAAAAACAAGCAGTACGCAATTACAACCGCAATTCTAACTCAAATTCCAACCAACAATACACCCCAAAACAACAAACCCAAACACCGTCCAAAGCAGCACCAACAGCCCCCGCCCCCGCTAAAAAGATTCTATCCAAAGTTGAAATAATCATCAAATTACGCGACCCGATTTTCAACATTAAATCCATGCTCTCCACCACCTTAGCTCCCCTTGATTCTGAGAAATTTACCACTGTTTATATCTCAGTTGTCGGCGACAAAAAAATCTCCAAAATCGAATTACCTCAAAAATACTACCTCGAAGAGCTAGACGTATCAAGGCTGCGCCGCATCGAAAAAATAATTGATGTTGAGACCACATTATAAGTTGCATTTAGCTTTAGTCACTTCTACATTCCCCGCCCTTCTCTTGTGTTCCCATTTATATCGCGGGGTAGAGCAGCTCGGTAGCTTGTCAGGCTCATAACCTGAAGGTCGTTGGTTCAAATCCAGCCCCCGCAACCACTTCCCATTCCAGTAAAGTTTTTTTAAGTCCATCTAAGCCTTGATTCTAAAGGCTCCAGACCCCCTACTCAGTCCAAAGCAATCCAACTAAATTCAGCTAAATCTAGATTTTTTTCATGTACAAAGTAATGTACAAAATTGTACATCCAAAAACTTATACATGAAAAAATGCCTAAGATTAATCGCAAACTTACTGATCGAGAAATCAGAGAAGCTAAACCAAAAGACAAAAAATATTTCCTGTTTGATGATGGGAACTTAAGGCTTCTCGTAAGACCGAGCGGTAAAAAGGTTTGGCAATTGCCGTATAAATTTGATGGTAAGAACAATATCTTCACCATAGGCGAGTATGGAACTGAATCGCCAAAGATCGGCTCTGCTCAAGCGAGAACGATTAGAAATGAAATAAAAGAGTCGTTAAAAGATGGCATCAACCCAAACCAAAATAAGAAAAGTAAAAGACAGCGCAACATTACCACTTCAAAAAATACATTCCGCCTAATCGCAGAGGATTGGTATACCCGCCAGAACTGGACTGATAAACATGCTAAGAATATCAAAAGCCGTTTAGAAAAAGATGTATTTCCGGTGATTGGTGATATTTCTATCAAAGAAATCAGTGCTGCTCACATTGTTAAAATTTTACAAGACATCGAAAGCCGCGGATCAATCACGGTTGCACAAAGAATTAATCAATATTGCGTTGAGATTTTTGAGTATGCGATTTCATCTTCGCTTTGCAGTGAAAATCCCGCCTTGGGACGCGCCAGAATTTTAGGACAACACACGCAACAAAATCGCAAACATATCAAAGATAAAGAGCTACCAGATTTTCTGAACAATCTTTATTCTTACGACGAGCTAAACCTCACTGCTCTTTCAATTAAATTGTTGCTGCTGACTTTGCAAAGACCCGGCGAAGTTCGGCAAGCCAGATGGGAAGAATTTGATCTCAAAGCAAAACTTTGGCACATTCCTCAAGAGCGCATGAAGATGAGGCGTGAACACCTTGTGCCACTTTCAACACAAGCAATCGAAATTTTAAAGACTATCCAAAATATTAGCAGAAATTATGAAGTGTTATTTCCCGGCGCCATCAGCACCAAGCGCCCGATGTCTGATGTTTCGATGATCAAGATGATGAAAAAATTCAGCGATGGGAAAATGACTCCACACGGCGTGCGGCATTTAGGCTCAACGATCCTTAACGAAAATGGTTTTCAAGGAGACTGGGTCGAGCGCCAACTTTCTCACATTGAAGAAAATAAAATTCGCGGTACCTATAATAAGGCGGAATATCTGACTCAACGCACAACCATGATGCAGTGGTGGGCAGATTATTTGGACAAAGTCAAAAAATAATCTCTTCAAAAAAACATCCAACTTTCAATACGCTTCAGCAAATCAAGAATGATTTAATCTTTTTCAATCATTTGCCAAATCCATTAAAAATAACTCATTTGCTTGTTAGGTACGATAAATTCCTCTATCGACCAACAATTAAAAACCCTTGATAGAATCACTCTTT
>CANGQE010000086.1 GCA_947455845.1 Rickettsiales bacterium | reverse complement strand
TATTCATCAAAATGACTGATTTCGTCGCGGGCTTTTTTCATGCGGTCTTGCACAATTTCTTCAGGATCTTGAGCGCGCGCTCTTAAACGTCTTTCCAATTCTTGCATTGATGGTGGCAGAATAAAAATCGAGACCACGGCATCCTTGTCAAAATTTTCTTTAATCTGGCGCGCACCTTGCCAATCAATGTCGAACAAAATGCAATTGCCATTTTTTAACTCGGACTCAACTAGATTTCTTGGAGTGCCGTAGCTATTGCCAAACACTGTGGCGTGTTCCAAGAATTCATTTTCTTTTTGCATTGCAGAAAATTCTTCAGGGCTAACAAAATGGTAATCTTGTCCGTGAATTTCTTTTGGTCTTTGTTTGCGAGTGGTCGCTGAAACGGAAAGTTTAATTAAGGGGTCATTTTGAATCGTCATCCGACAAAGCGTTGACTTGCCTGCGCCTGACGGGGAGGAGATGATAATGAGGAAAGGTTGGTGGTTTATGAACATTGATTCAATTAACAATTATCAGTTAACAATTAAGCAATTAGCAATTGTTCAAACTGATAATTGATAATTGTTAACTGCTAACTGTAAAAATTTACTCGCTGTCTCTAACAATCGAAATATCCGGAGCATCTGGAGCTTTCATGCCCACAACGTGATATCCGGCATCAACGTGAAGAGTTTCACCCGTTACACCTGCGCCAAGTTCGGAAAGCAAGAAAACACCGGCGCCGCCGACATCTTGTAGAGTTACGTTGCGACGTAATGGCGAATTATATTCGTTCCATTTGAAGATTAGTCTGAAATCGCCAATTCCACTAGCAGCTAAAGTTTTAACCGGACCGGCTGAAATTGCGTTAACGCGGATGTTATCTTTACCCATATCCATTGAAAGGTAGCGTACTGATGCTTCAAGAGCAGCTTTAGCAACACCCATTACATTGTAGTGAGGCATAACTTTTTCAGCGCCGTAATAGCTTAGAGTAATGATGCTTCCGCCGCCGGCTTTTTTCATTAGAGGCTCGGCTTCTTTAGAAACTGCAACTAAAGAGAAAGCTGAAATATTCATGGTATTAACGAAGTTAGCAGGGCTGGTATCAAGATATTTGCCGCGTAATTCTTCTTTGTCTGAGTAAGCGATGGCGTGAACCAAGAAATCAAGCTTGCCCCATTTTTTTTCTAATTCGGCAAAAACTGCTTTAACTGATGCAGGATCATTAACGTCACAAGGAAGAACGATATCAGAGCCAACTGAAGCAGCTAGAGGTTCAACGCGTTTTTGCAAAGCTTCACCTTGGTAAGTAAAGGCCAACTCGGCACCATATTTTTTAGCTTCTTCGGCAATGCCCCAAGCGATTGAGCGGTTGTTGGCGACGCCCATGATTAAACCTTTTTTTCCTGCTAGAATTGTCATGATTTTAATTGTTATTGGTTATTGGAATAAAGCCAAGGAGTGAGTAGTCTATTTTGGGTTTCGAAATCGTTTATTTGATTACCTTTTTGCAAGGTTAATCCGATATCGTCAAGACCTTCGATTAAGCAATGCTTTCTAAAAGCATCAACTTCGAATTTGTAGATTTTATTAGCAGCGCGAACTTCTTGTTTTTGCAAGTCAATCGTAATGCTGTTTTGTTCATTCTTAGAAAATTCAAGCAATTCATCAACCTGATCGGTAGGAAGAATTACCGGTAAAATGCCGTTTTTAAAACAGTTGTTGAAAAAAATATCAGCGAAAGATGGGGCGATAATGCAGCTAATGCCGAAATCAATTAAAGCCCAAGGAGCGTGCTCGCGGCTTGATCCACAGCCAAAATTATCGCGGGCAACTAGGATTTTAGAATTTCTGTAAGCAGGTTTGTTTAAAACAAAATCAGCAATTTCTTTATCGTTTAAATCAAAACGCATTTCGTGAAAAAGATTTTGACCTAAGCCAGTTCTTTTAATCGTTTTCAAAAATTGCTTAGGGATTATCATATCGGTATCGATATTAATCAAAGCTAGTGGCGCTGCAACTGAAGTGATCGCGGTAAATTTTTCCATTTTAATTGGGAAGGTTTAACAAAAAGAGAAGGTCGCGAAATAAATCAATAAACCTCTAAATTACAAGTTTATTTTTGGGGAGTTTTATCAGTTAGCAATTATCAATTAACAATTAGCACCTCTCTCTCGGTGTCACCCCGCACTTGCTGCGGGGTCAACCTTGAAGCAAGTTCTAACATAAACTTAAAACTCAACTCGTGACACGATGGACCCCGGCGCTGGACGGAGTTTGTAACTCCGTCCACATGTTTGCATCAAAGCCCATGTTTTAGGTTTGATGCAAACATAGGGTCGGGGTTACAAACCCCGACCCGCATCGGAGAACATTACCAACGTCCATTTCAATTTGTTTTTTTAATTCATCCAACGAAGCAAACTTTTTTTCCTCACGAATAAAATCTACAAACTCTACCACAATTTTTTTGCCGTAAATATTTTGAGAAAAATTTAAAATGTGAGTTTCAAAAAGCGGGAAGAGGTTGCCGGCGATTGTTGGTTTGACGCCGAAATTAGTAATTGAAGAGAACTTTTTTCCCAAATGAGGAATGAAACTTGTGGTTTTGTAAACACCGAATTTTGGTTTAATAATTTGTGGTTTAAGCGCTAAATTCGCAGTGGGGAATCCGAGTTGAGAGGCGAGTTTTCTTCCATTATTGACGATGCCCTCAACTGTAAAGTTCTTTCCTAAAAATTGATTTGCTTGGGCAATTTTTCCTTCCGTAATCAATTTTCTAATGGCGCTGGAAGAGCAAGTTTGCTCCAGATTTTTTACCGCCGAAATTTCACTTAAAGCAAAATTAAAATTTTTTGATTCTCTTTCTAAAAGCTGAAAATTTCCCTCACGATTTTTACCGAAAATAAAATCGTAACCAATTACCAAATGCTTGATATTCAAGCCTTCAACCAGAATTTCTTTGATGAAATTCTGCGCCGTAATCTCGGATAATTTTTGGTTAAATGGTAAAATAATTAAATAGTCGACTTTTTCTTTTTGAAAAATTCTCAGTTTTTGGGCGAGGCCGGTAATGCGAAAATCTTTGGGGCGGTCGGGTCTTAAAAAAGAAATCGGATGCGGTTCAAAAGTTAAAATTGCTGAGGCTAATTTTTTTTCTTTGGCAATTTTTTTTACCTCGCTCAATATCTGTTGGTGCCCCAAATGCACGCCGTCAAAATTGCCGATTGTGAGAGCAAGCGGGGGGAGGGCGTGGGGGAGTTTGTTTAAATTTCGGATTATTTTCATTTAGCAATTAACAATTAACAGTTAACAATTGAGGGCATCTTTAACCAAAATGTTAATTGTTAAATGTTAATTGTTAAATCCGCCTTGTTGTTTTTTTTGATCTCCTCCCAAGCCCTAGCCGCTACGGGTTTCAACCACGGTATTTCCACCTTCGGAGATTTAAAATATCCAAAAAATTTTCAACATTTTGATTATGTTAATCCGCAAGCTCCCAAAGGCGGTAGTGTAAAATTTGGGGTTGAGGGTGGGTTTAATAGTCTGAATCAGTTTATTTTAAAAGGCATTACCGCGTCAGGTGTTTCTTATCTTTACGACAGTTTAATGGAAGGTAGTGACGATGAAATTTCGGCGCGTTACGGGTTGGTGGCGGAAAGTGTTAAATTGGCTCCGAATAAAATGGCGATTGAATTTAAGCTCAGAAAAAATGCTCGCTTTCACGACGATGTTTTAATTACTGCTGACGATGTGGTTTTTACTTTTAATAAGTTAGTTACCGAGGGTCATCCATCTTACAAAATGGCTTTTCGCGATGTTGCCTCTGTCAAAAAAATCAACGGCCATTTAGTACGTTTTGAATTTAAAAATAATCACAATCGTGAGCTGCCGGTTTTGGTGTCCTCACTGCCGGTTTTGCCGCAGCATTATTACGCAAAAGTAGATTTTTCTAAAACAACTTTAACCCCGCCACTTGGTTCGGGGCCTTACAAAATTAAAGAAATAAAACCTAATCGCTCAATCACTTTTGAGCGCGTCCAAAACTATTGGGCCAAGGATTTGCCGGTCAATCGTGGCCGCTACAATTTTGACCAAATTACTTTTGATTATTACCGCGACAATAACGTGTTGGTTGAGGCTTTTAAGTCGCAAAAATACGACATGCGCCAAGAAAATATCGCCCGCAATTGGGCTAATTCTTACAATATTGAGGCGGTGAAAAACGGTGAAATAATTAAGAAAGAAATTACTCACCAATTGCCAGCGCCGATGCAAACTTTTGTGCTTAATTTACGTCGTGAAAAATTTCAGGATATTGCATTACGCAAGGCTCTGACTTATGCTTTTGATTTTGAATGGTTGCGCGATCACATTTTTTATGGCTCTTACAAGCGCACAGAAAGTTATTTTGCTAACTCCGATTTTGGTTACAAAAATTTCCATTTACCAAAATCTAACGGCGACGGATTTAATCGTGCCAATTTGATTACAGCTAAAAAAATATTGGATGAGGCGGGTTACAAAATTGTCGGTGAAAAGTTAATTGACCCTAAAAGCGGCAAACAAGTGGCGCTGGAATTTTTAATTAACAGCGAGTCTTTTGAAATGATTGTAGCGCCTTTTGTGAAAAATTTGCGCAAGCTAGGAATGGACGCCAAAGTGCGTTTTATCGAGGAAAATCAATATCAAACACGAGTTAATAATTTTGATTTTGATATTGTTGTCGGCATGTTCGGCCAAGCCCTAATTCCGGGAGATGAGCTTTTTTCTTACTTCCATTCTTCACAAAAAGACGTCAAAGGCAGCCACAATTTAATTGGTCTTAATGACAAGGAAATCGACAATTTAGTTGAGAAAATTTCTCAAGCTCAGACCAAGCTGGCACTAAAAAATCTTTGTCAGAAACTTGACCAAAGAATGCTTGAAAATTACTACACAACGCCACAATGGCACAATAATACTTACCGCATTTTATACCGTAATATTTTTGCAATACCGAATGTACAGCCGAAATATTCTTTGGCGGTAGATGCATGGTGGCTTCAGTCAATTAACAATTAGCAGTTAGCAATTAACAGTTGGTGCCAGCTGTTACAAAGCCTAACAACTGTTAATTGTTAACTGTTAATTGTTAAATTTTTTATGTTTATCCAAACCGAAGAAACTCCTAATCCCGCAACTTTAAAATTCATTCCGGATGGTCAAGTAGTTTTGGCGGAAGGGACTGCGGAATTTAAAAGTCAGAAACAAGCGGTAACCAAATCGCCTTTAGCTTTGCAACTTTTTGAAATCGCCGGAATTGAGGCGATTTTTTTTGGGCGTGATTTTATCACAGTCACCAAATCAAGCGCAGCTTTATGGCCGCAAATTAAGGCAGAAATCTTGGCGACAATCATGGATTTTTACGTTTCAGGCAAGCCGATAATGTTTGAACAAACAGCTGCTGAATCTGTAACCAACGAAGAAGACAGCGAGATCGTAAAACAAATCAAAGAACTAATCGAAATTAAAGTACGCCCAGCCGTAGCAATGGATGGTGGCGATATTATTTTTGATAGTTTTGAAGATGGAATTGTCAGATTACAACTAAAAGGCTCTTGCTCGGGATGCCCTAGCTCAACAATTACTTTGAAGAATGGTATTGAGAATATGCTCAAACATTACATTCCAGAGGTTTTGTCGGTGGAACAGGTTGACGACAACTAAAGTTAACAGTTAACAATTAGCAGTTAACATTCGATCAATGTTAATTGCTAATTGTTAACTGATAACTGTCCTGCATCCGTAGCTCAACTGGATAGAGTGTTGCTTTCCGAAGGCAAAGGTTGTGGGTTCAAATCCCGCCGGGTGCACCAAATTTTACTAACTCCAAAACTTGAATATTTTATGAAGCAAAAAATCGTAACAGCGGCACTAGTTATCATTGG
>CANGQE010000085.1 GCA_947455845.1 Rickettsiales bacterium | reverse complement strand
CGGTTTCATTTTCAAACCGAACATCAATCTTGGTTTGTCCGTCTTTTGTTTTGTAAATTATGATTTGGGATTGTGGTGTTTGCATAAAATTTGGTGATTTTGGTTTTTAGGTTTGGGCAGGTTTTTTCTTCGGTGACAATTTTTGGTGACTAAATTTTATTTTTGTAGAGGAAATTCAAATACTTTCAGACAACGTCTGTAGCACAACGCTCGGGTAATCTAAAAATTGTAGCGCAACACCAAAGCGTTGTTCCTACGGGCAATCTAAAGATTGTCACCCCGCACTTGTTGCGGGGTCCATCGCGTCGCAATCTCAATTGCAAACTTAAAATCACAACTCGTCTCACGGTGGACCCCGCAACAAGTGCGGGGTGACACGTGTGGGAAAGTTGGGAGCAAAAACTTTCTGTCAGAGAATGATGTGTTTTAGATAGTCGTGAACAAGAGCTAAGGAAAGCCCTCTTTGAAAAAGAGGGTGGATGACTGCGTGAAGCAGTCAGACGGGTGATTTACTTAGGGCTATTTTACTAAAAATGGCGTTTCAGATCTATAAAATTTTATTCCCTGCTGTGATAAGAAGATCTCGCCCTCCTTGTAATCAGACATTGGACCGATTATAACGCTTTCGATCGCACTGCGTATTCCGCCAACAAATCTTTTTATGTATCTTCTATCTGAATAGATCTTGGTTACTTCTTTTATTTCTTCATTGCCCTTCCAGATAATGTAGGCACATCTCCTCTCCAATTCCTCCTCAAAGCCCACATGCTTTGAGAGAAGGAGGCATATACAAAAATTTTTGAGAACTTCTCCAAAAGCATCTTCGTCAAGTTCTGAAAATTTCTCTTTTAGAAGAGCGGCTTCTTTTAATGAATAAAACTCATTCTTAAAATATCCCTCGGAACACTTTCCCTCGCGATCAAAATACTTAACCCCATCATTAAAATCAGAGATTGCAATCTGATCTCCAAAATCTTCTGTTTTAAAAAAATCTTCCAATTTTTTTTGCTCAAATTTTATTGCGTAAGAACCGTACCCACGCCACTGACTCAATACCCCATGATCTTCGCGGTATCCATTTTTAATCACTCCAGAAAAGCAGGTTAGAAAAAAACCTTTAGCCTTTTCGTTGATCGCCTTCCAAATAGAGCTGATAAAAATTTTGACGTCATGCTCACCAATTCCAGCCTTGATTAATTTTTTTTCTAAAATTTCTAATCCCCATTGTATCTCTGTAGAATCATTACTTTTGAAAGCATCCGTGGCCCACAAACAATCGTTTTCTAGGATACCCTTTAAACCTTCTAGACCTGTGTAGTGATATAAATATTGGGTCATTTTTACTGAAACGGATTTTGTAATTTTTGCAAATTCACACCGAGATCGCTTCACGCAAATCACCCGTCACCGCACTTTGTGCGGCGCCACCCTCTTTTTCAAAGAGGGCTTTTGACCGAGTTACTTTTTACCTTTCGCATTCGCTCTAGCGCCGATTCTTAAGCGCAGCGCGTTTAGTTTGATGAAGCCAGCCGCGTCTTTTTGGTCGTAGACGGCGTCTTCTTCGAAGGTTACGTGGGCTTCACTGTATAGGCTTTTTACGGATTTACGGGAGACTACGGTGGCGCTGCCTTTGTAGAGTTTTATGGTTACAGTTCCTTCGACGTTTTCTTGGGATTTGTCGATTAAGGCTTGCAACATTTCGCGCTCAGGAGAGAACCAGAAGCCGTTATAGATTAGGCTGGCGTATTTCGGCATGATTTCGTCTTTTAGGTGGGCGGCTTCGCGGTCTAAGGTTAGAGATTCGATGGCACGGTGTGCTACTAGTAGAATTGTTCCTCCTGGAGTTTCGTAAACGCCGCGTGATTTCATTCCCACGAAGCGGTTTTCAACTAGGTCGAGACGGCCGATTCCGTTGGCTCCTCCTAGTTCGTTTAACTTAGTTAGAATTGTCGCAGGTGACATTTTTTTGCCGTTGATGGCAATGGCGTCGCCATTTTTGAATTCGATGTCGATTAGAGTCGCTTTATTTGGAGCTTTTTCAGGGCTTACAGTTCTTTGGTAAACATATTCTGGAGCGGCTTGTGACGGGTCTTCCAAAACTTTTCCTTCCGATGAAGTGTGAAGCAAATTCGCATCAACTGAGTAAGGTGATTCGCCGCGTTTATCTTTGGCAACAGGGATTCCGTGCTTGTCGGCGTAGGCGATTAGTTTGGTGCGGGAGTTTAAATCCCATTCACGCCAAGGGGCGATAATTTTGATGTCGGGCTTGTTGGCGTAGTAAGAAAGTTCGAAGCGAACTTGGTCATTTCCTTTGCCGGTGGCACCGTGAGCAACAGCGTCAGCGCCAACTAATTTGGCAATTTCAATTTGTTTTTTAGCAATTAGCGGGCGGGCAATTGAGGTTCCAAGTAAGTAAACACCTTCGTACAAAGTGTTGGCACGGAACATTGGGAATACGTAATCGCGCACAAATTCTTCGCGTAGATCTTCAATAAAAATTTGTTTCACACCCATTTTTTCAGCTTTAGCACGAGCTGGTTCAAGCTCTTCACCTTGTCCTAAATCGGCGGTAAAAGTTACAACTTCGCAACCATAGTTTTCTTGCAGCCATTTTAAAATAACCGAGGTGTCTAAACCACCGGAATAGGCCAAAACAACTTTTTTGATTTTATTGTTTGCAACAGCAGGTTTTGCAGCTTTAGGAGTTTTCATTTGAATTTTTAGATTGATTATTAAAGATGTTTTGTAGGTTTTTTAAAAACCCTCTCAGGCCACGTCCACAGCCATTTGGACGCATAGTTTTCCAAAGGATATTTAAAATGCAAATAAAAGAAATTCAAACCCGAGAAGAAATTTTAGATACCTTTGCAGTAATGCTGCAAATTTACGACGAATTAAATCGAGAAAATTACGTCGATGATATTTCAAACATGATACAAAACGGTTACAAAATGGCCGGAGTTTTTGAAGAAAAAAACTGTATCGGAGTTGTCGGCATCCGACCAGTTCAAAAATTACATTATGGCAAAGCCCTTGAGATTGAAGATTTTATGATCGACCGCAAAAAACGCGGCATCGGCGTCGGAAAAATTTTAATGCGCTGGGTTGAATGGCAAGCCACCAACCTTAAATGTAAAAACATCATCGGCAATCTCGAAACCAAAAGACAAGAATCGCAAAAAATATTTTCTCGCGAAAAATTTATTTTGGACGGATTCTTTTTTAGAAAAAACTGCTAGGAATTAAGAAGTAGGAATTACCGCCCAATTCTTACTTCTTAATTCCTACTTCTTAATTTTCCCAGAATGCCTCTCAAACATCGCTCAAAATCCGACTATTGTTTTCACAAGTATTTTGTGATTCCGCTAAAAATTGCCCGCATTTCTGTCATTGATACTATTCGTCAAGATGGTATTGAACACGCCGGATATTTGGCTTTTTTAAGCATACTTGCACTTTTTCCTTTTTTGATTTTCTTAATCTCCATCATCGGGCTTTTTGGTGCTTCTGAAATTGGCGCAAGAGCGGTGAATATGATTTTAGCTTCTGTCCCCAGAGAAATGGCCGAAACTTTGGCACCGCGTATTAACGAAATTGTTTCAGGGCCGCCGCAAAGTTTTCTAACCATTGCGATTATCGGTGTGATCTGGACCGCATCTTCCTCGGTTGAAGGTTGTCGTACAATTTTAAACCGCGCCTACCGCATCGCCTATCCGCCACCTTATCTATGGCGGCGCTTCATCAGTATTATAGAATTTTTTGCGATTATTTTTTCGATTGTTATCGGCATCATTATTTTCATCATCGTGCCCACTACTCTGAAAGGAATTGAAGAAAAATTCTCGGTTCATTTACAATTTGATTACGACTTTTTCTATTTACGCCACGCCGCAATTTTTATGTTGCTAGTTTGCGCCACCTCTCTGCTTTACTACGAACTACCCAATGCTCGGCAGAAAATTACTCAAACTGTTCCGGGATCAATAGTAGTAGTAACTTTGTGGGTTAGTTTAGAAAAGCTATTCTCGCTTTATCTGGAGCATTTTCATCAATTCAACTTGGTTTACGGCTCACTTGCCGGCATGATTGTGTCGCTGATGTTTTTTTACTTAATCAGTCTGGCTTTTATTTTTGGCGCCGAGTTTAACTACCATTTTTACCGCACCTACCAAGTCTTCCTCAAAGAAAAAAAATAATTTATTCCCGTGCATCTTCCATTTTGGCCCAATCCCCAAGGTTATCGCGATATTGATTTGGGCCTAACGCGGGTTTACGAATTACTGGCCAGATTGGGAAATCCTCATTTAAAACTTCCGCCGGTAATTCACCTTGCCGGCACTAATGGTAAGGGCTCAACTCTGTCTTTCTTAAAAGCTATTTTTGCCGAGTCGGGCCTTGTAATTCACAGCTACACTTCACCTCACCTCGTTAATTTTAATGAAAGAATTGTTCTTGCCGGACAAGAAATTTCTGATGAATTTTTAAATGAAATTTTCAGTGAATGCAAAAATGCTGCCGAAAAATCTCCGGCAATTTCGGTGACTTTTTTTGAAGGAATTACAGTTGCTGCTTTTTTAGCTTTTAGCCGCGTTCGAGCAGACTTGCTTTTACTTGAGACCGGAATGGGCGGTAGGCTTGATGCCACCAATGTTGTATCTGAGGTTTTATGTTCAATCATCACACCGGTCTCGCTAGATCACACGGAATTTCTGGGAAAAACTTTAGCAAAAATTGCTTTTGAAAAAGGCGGAATAATTAAAAAAAATTGCCCAACTTTTATTGGAAAACAAAAACCTTCAGCGCTGCAAACACTTAAAAAGCAGGCGCAGGAGATCGGATCAGAAGTTAATATTATCAACCAAAATTGGAAAATTAAAAAATTAAAAAACGGATTTTTGTTTAGCGATTTTGGGCGGGAATTTTCTTTACCTTTGCCGTCACTTGCCGGAAGTCACCAAATTGAAAATGCTGCTTTGGCAATTGCAGTGGCGCTAACGCAAAGTAAATTTCAAATCAGTGAAGAACATATTCGAGCAGCTTTAACTAAAACATTCTGGCCAGCACGTTTGCAGAAAATTGAATCGGGGAAATTTTTTAAAATTTTGCCGAATAATTTTGAGCTTTATTTGGATGGGAGTCATAATTTGCAGGGAGCTGCGACGATTCAGAGGTTTTTGCAAGGTAAGAGGAGGACTAGTAAATCTTCCGCGAGACAGATCCTGAAACAAGTTCAGGATGACAATAACTCTAAGATCTCCCCTCATCGTCATCCTGAACTTGTTTCAGGATCCAATCCTCAAAAAATCTTCGTAATTTTTTCAATGCTTCAAGATAAAAACTGTGAAGATTTTTTGAAAAAAATTGGGAAAGAAACTGACCAACTAATCACCCTAACTATCCCTGATGAAGCCAAGTCACGCAAGGCAGAGGAAATTTTAGAGATTGCTAAGAAAGTTGGAATTAAGGCAATGACAGCGGAAAATTTTGACGAGGCTTTTAAGAAAATTTTACCACTTCACAAATCTGATGAAAAAGCCCTGATACTAGTTTGCGGCTCACTTTATTTGGCGGGAAGTTTTTTAGGGGATAATATTTAAATTGTGCGAAAGTCCTCTTTGCAAAAGAGGGAGGGAGCCGCGATAGCGGCGGAAGGGTGATTTAAAATGAGCAAGTGACGGGCAAATCACCCGTCTGATCGCTAACGCGATCATCCACCCTCTTTTTCAAAAAGGGATTGCCTCGTATTAACTCTTTAAACCAAATTACTCAAACTCCTATCTCAACAAATAAGTCAAAAAGCTGGCGATACAAAATAAATCTATAATCGTTGAAACAAAGGCCGGATCCCATTTAGAGATAGATTCTTGCAGAAATAATTTACGCATCATTCTTTTGCCAAAATCTTTACGAGATTCTTCACGCGCTCTCTTTTTCTCTTCTTTGCTCAATATTGGTTTTTTGGGCGAGCATTTTTTTAAAACATAAACATGCCAAGAAAAATAGGCCACCGTCAACAAAGAAAGCACAACATCTATGAAAACAATATTGTT
>CANGQE010000084.1 GCA_947455845.1 Rickettsiales bacterium | reverse complement strand
CTTCTTTCAGCACCGAATCACGCACCACATGTTCACCAAAGCCGCAGAAAGTTACTTTGGAGTTAGCTTTAGAAACTTCCAAATCGGTGTAGCCATCACCAATCATAAAAATTTTGTCGTAAGATTTTTTACTTAAAATTTGCTCGACGATTTTAGGCTTGCCGCCATTTTGAGCCATGATGTTGGCTTGCTCGAAACCCACTACTTTTTGATCTTGGTAAATAAAATTATTGGCGAAGCAATTTTTTGGGGAGATGCCAAGTTTTTCTGCGACGGGAGCAATTATTTCTAAGAACCCGCCGGAAATAATATAAATATCAAATTCGGATTCTAGCTGATTTATGCCCGTAACAAAACCCTCAGTGAGGTAATTGCAAATTTCATTTTTCAAAGCATCGATATCTGACTTTTCTAGCTTGATGTCGGCAAAACGCAGGCGCAGCGAATCGGCAAAAGTAAGTTTTCCCGACATTGCCATGTGGGTAATTTTTTCTACTTCCGACTTATTTTCTTTGGCGCTTTTGCCAATTAAGAAATCCAAAGTTTCAATTGAAATTAGGGTGGAATCAAAATCAAAAATAGCGCATTTACTTAGCATTGCGGGCAGTTTCATAGGCGTATTCAAACCAGTTACATAAGTTTTTGATATCTTCGGCTTCAATTGTTAAGCCGCACCAAACTCTAAAAGAAGGTGGAGCTGAATTGTAGCCTTTAATGTCGAAAGCAACTTTTTCTGCTTGCAAAATCGCTGCAACTTTATCGATGAAAACTCTTTGTTGGTCTTGGGGTAATTCTTTAAACCAGCTTTGCGAAATGGTAAAACAAACCGAAGTGCGCGACTGATATTTTTCATCAGCGCATAAATTTTCGAAATTTTCGGAAGTGTTTAGAAATTGTGAAATTGCGGCAAAATTATCATCGACTCTTTTATACATCGCCTCAATGCCGACTTTTTCTTCAATCCAGCTTAAGGTATCCCATGCATCAAGAATGCAGATCATTGATGGGGTGTTAATTACTGAGCCTTCAAAGACGCTATTCTGGAAAGCACCCTTCTTTTTTAACTGATAAATTTTTGGTAAAGGCCAACTTGGTGTGTATTTTTCAATACGTTCAACGGCGCGCGGGCTAAGGATTAAAACGCCGTGCTGGGCTTCGCCGCCCAAAGATTTCTGCCAAGAATAAGTGGTGATATCGAGTTTGCTAAAATCAATCGGCATGGAAAAAGCAGCGGAGGTGGCATCGCAAAAGGTTAGGCCTTTTCTGTCGTCTGGAATAAAATCAAGATCATTAATGCAAGCACCCGAAGTAGTTCCGTTTAACGTGAACACAACGTCACGGTCAAAATCAACTGTGCTAAGATCAGGAAATTTACCAAAATCAGCGCTGAATTTGCGCACGTCAGGTAAGCGCAATTGTTCTGTAATTCCTTTGTACCATTCGGCTCCGAAGGCTTCAAAATAAATTACGTCAACTGGACGCTCACCCAACATATTCCACATGGCGCATTCAAAAGCACCCGTATCGGACGCGGCGATGAGAGCGATTTTGTAGTCTTGAGGAACATTAAGAAGTTTAAGGCTTAAGGAATTAACCTGATTAATCAGGTTTAATGCTTCCTTAGAGCGATGCGATCTACCTAAAAGATCGCTGCTATTTAGAAAATCCGCATTCCAATTTGGCCGCTTGGCGCAAGGGCCGCTGCTGAATTTATTGGATTGAGGTTTAGTAATTGGCTTGGTCATAAATTACAAAATTCTAACTGAAATAGTTCCGGAAATTGCTTTTAGATCTTGCTCTAAACCACTTGGAATTGCTTTGGCTTCGACGTCTAAAACTACGTAACCAATTGAACTGTCGGTTGAGAGAATTTGCGACTGGATGTTTAAATCATATTTACTGATTTCCATGTTGATGGCCTGCAACATCCCGGGGGTGTTTCTGTGCACGTGGGTAATTCTGCTGCAAGATTCTTTCGGTTTTTGTAGCGACAAATTCGGGTAATTAACTGACATTGCGGTAGTGCCAATTAAATGGTTTTGAACTAATTTATTTGACACTTCAATGGCAATATTTTCTTGCGCTTCCTGAGTGCTGCCACCGATATGCGGAGTTAGTAAAACATTGTCGAACTTTCTTAAAGGTGAAATAAATTCTTCATTGTTGCTGGCCGGTTCAACTGGGAAAACGTCAATTGCGGCACCGGCAATATGCTTTAATTCCAAGGCTTCGGCTAAGGCATCAATGTCAATTACATTGCCTCTGGAAGCGTTGATGATGAAGGAGCCCTTCTTCATTTTAGCCAAACTAGTTTGGTTAATGATGTTGTTGGTGCTCTGGTCTTGCGGCACATGGAGCGTGATTACGTCAGAATTTTTTAGCAGTTCATCCATACTGTTAACTTGACGATTTGAACCAAATGGCAATTTATTTTCGACATCAAAATAAATTACATTCATACCAATTGCGTCAGCAATCACGCCAACTTGGGCTCCGATATTACCGTAACCGATGATGCCTAAAGTTTTGTTTTTAATTTCGTTGCAGCCTTGTGCATTCTTGCTCCAAACTCCACGATGCATTTCCATATTTACCAGATGGAGCCTGCGGTAAAGCGAAATAATCTCGCCGATGACCAATTCGGCAACTGATCTGGTGTTAGAAAAAGGCGCATTAAAAACCGCAATGCCCAATCCTTTTGCTGAATCAAGATCAACTTGGTCAGTACCAATGCAAAAACAACCGACACAAGAAAGGTTGGTAAATTTCTGTAGAACTTCTTTGCTTAATTTACTGCGAGATCTGATGCCTAAAATATTGGCAGAGAATACTTCCTCTGGCGCATCTTCAATGCTGGTTTTAAGAATTTGTACATCATTAATACCAAATTTTTTAAAGGCAGCAAGGGCCGCCTCGCTGATATTTTCGAGGAGAACTACTTTAGTCATAAAATTGAGCTGGTTTTAGATTTTGAAGAGGAGTGCCAAAAGTAAATTAGTGAAGCGGAATATGCAAAAATAAAGTCAAATCTCATCTCAAGTCTTGCGGGATTACAAACCCCGACTCGCTGGTAGAGCGGAGTCGAGACCTACCCAAAGTTTACGCTCGATGTCTTATGCATGGTAGTAGGAACCTTAGGTAGGTCTCGACGCAGCGAAACCAGCGGGCTTATTCTACTTCACCAAAATATCAATCTTCGCTTTTTCCAAACTTTGCTTCACAAAATCTTCAATCGCTTTTTTAGCTAGATTTTGCGCCACAACTTCTTTGGCTTTTTCAAAAGGTAAAACTTCGGTTAGTCTTTCATCGTCAAATTTAATAATTACCCATTTTCCGGAAGTAGAAAATGGTTGAGAAATTTGGCCTTTTTGCAGAAGTTTAGCTTGTTTTAACACATCAGCAGGAAGGGCATCTTCAAGAGCAAAACCAAGGTCGCCGCCTTTTTTAGCAGTGTCTTTGTCGAGGGATTTCTTTTTGGCTTGAGCCGCGAAAATCTTTGGCGATTTGCGCAGATCACGATAAATTTCCTCAGCTTCTTTTTTTGTTTTCACCGCGATGTAACTGATTCTAATATCTTTTTTGCCTTTTAGCTTTTCTACAATCTCATCATAATTTTTTCTAAGAGCAGCATCGTTAGTGGCGTCTTTGGTTAGAGCAATTAACAGCTTTTGTTTTAACAGTTCTGACTCAAAGTTTGTTAGCGCTTCTTGGTAATCTGCATCCTTATCCAAATTTCTTTTCAAGGCTTCTTTGCCGAACATTTGTTTTAGCACTACCTCTTTAATCAGAGCTTCTTTTTGATCGGAGTTTAAATCGTTAAAAGTGATTCCTTTAAACTTCTCATTCTGGGTAGCAAATTTCTTCAGCTCTTCATTTACATTTTTAAGAGTTACCTTACCACCTGTGTAACTTGAAACTATTGGGTTGGCTGGATCATTTTCTACAGCGGTATTTTTGTTGGATGATTTTGAGCCAATGATATTTTGGCAAGAGGCTAAACTTAAAATTAGAGGCAATGCCGTTAAGAATTGCGCGGTTTTTGATTTGATTATCATGGCTATTTTTTGATTGTTGTTGCTAAAAGTAATATTTCAGAAGGATGATGAATTTATTAATGAAATTAACTTCGGCAATCTTTAATTGTCGATTTTTTTTTGGGAATGCTTTTCCACTCTTTTCGCGTCATCCTGAACTTGTTTCAGGAACCTTAGATAGATATTTAGTTTTAGATTTTAGTAAGGCAAAGGTGTCAAATCTCTACTCTCGACACTAAAGCAAACAGCAAAGGTGTCAAATCTCTACTCTCGACACTAGATATAAAGTTTATTTGACACCTTTTTGCTTCTAACCAACAGCAAAGGTGTCAAATCTCTACTCTCGACACTAGATATAAAGTTTATTTGACACCTTTTTGCTTCTAACCAACGATCCAATCTAACCTCCACTGACACTTCAATTATAAAAAAGATATAATTTAAAAGCGGTTTTTCATAAATTATTGATTAATAAAAACACCTTAAATTAACTACACACCGACCGCACATATTGGTCACCACTTATCTAACACTAACCCAAAATTAAATTCATGAAAATCAAACTAATAACAATTTTATCTTTATTGGCGCTTACAACTTCTTGTATTTCAACTAGAACTACTGCAAGTCAGCACGTTTATTCTTCCGAAAAATTAAAAGAAACTAAGTCTGAAGGAAAAGCTTGTGGATATGTTATTTTAGGGATCATTTTCTTTGGAGACATGACGGTTGATAAAGCGGCGAAATCTGCCGATATTAGCGAAGTAGCTTTCGTTGAAAGCAAAACTGCAAGCTATCCATTTTTTACCAGCATTTGTACCATTGTTAAAGGAAAATAGCTTTATGAAAATCAGGCCAATAGTCCTACTTTTTTTAGTTTTTTTAAGTGGATGTAGCACAACTGTTTTTTCGACAGATACTCACAGATTTGGTTCTGAGAAGCTTAAAGAATACAGCAAAGAAGGTAAGACTTGTAACTACAGGATATTATTTTTCTCTTCAGGGCATCGTGATTTTACAATCGATAGTGCAAGAAAAAGTGCTGGTATTGATGAAATTGTTTTTGTTGAAAATACAGCAACTTATGTCACCTATATTCCTTACTTGATGCCGGCTCTCTTTTTAAAAGAGTGTATAATTGTTAAGGGAAATTAACTTAACTTATGTGATGAAAACAAGCAAAGGTGTCAGCAAAGGTGTCAAATCTCGACTCTCGACACTAAAAGAAACTTGAGAAAAAAATTAAAAATATTTAACTCACTTACCGTAAGTATTCTTCATCCTTAAACCCAAAAGCAAGTAGCTCACCCGCTATGGTCAGACCCCTAAGAATCCAATATGAAGGCGCATGGTATCATGTTATGAACCGTGGCCTAGAGCGCAGAAACATCTTTTCCAGCGATAAACATCAAAAAGCTTTTTTAAACTTATTGTCGGAAATATCGGAACGTTTTCAGGTAGATGTTCATAGCTACTGCCTTATGAATAATCACTACCATCTCTTGCTCAACACTAAGTTGCCAAATTTAAATCTGGCAATGAAGTATCTAAACGGTGTTTATACCTTAAGATTCAATCGTGATGTTAAGCGAGATGGGCCGTTATTTCGCGGACGTTACAAAGCAATCTTGGTTGATAAGGATAACTATTTATTAAGTGTAAGTCGTTATATTCATAAGAACCCTTCTGCAGCAAAAATAATAGAAGATGATCAGAAATATCTTTGGTCCAGTTATCAATATTACAATTTGAACCAAGCTAGAAAACCAAAGTGGTTGAGAACTGCTGAGATCTTGAATTATTTTAATGGTGATAGCGAAGAATATGTCAGATTTACTGAAGCTTGTATTGATGAGGATAGTAAAAAATTTTACTCCTCAAAAAAGATAAAACCTATTTTTGGGAAGAAATTATTTATTAAAGAAATGTCTAACAAGTTTTTTAAGGAGAAGAAAAACTCTATCAGAGAAATATCTGACAGAGAACATCTAATCTCTGTGCAATATCCATCACTGGAAGAGTTGTTGTCGAAGGTAGTTAGAAAATATGAAATAAGCTCAGAGATTATTTTAAATAATGAGGCAAGAAATTATGTTTTTGAACGTAGCTTATTAATTTATCTTTTTATGTTTAATCCTAGATATAGCGCGGTTGAAAAGGGTAAATTTCTTGGGATAAGTGGTGATGGT
>CANGQE010000083.1 GCA_947455845.1 Rickettsiales bacterium | reverse complement strand
TTTACTCATTTTAAAAAAAAATATTTTTTTAGAGCCTCTACTAGCACGGCTTTTACTCGACCAATTGTCGCCGACGTCGGCGACAATTGGGAAAAAACTGTCAGGTTAAAATGACGAAAGTAATTTACTGTTCCAACCCCCAACTGATAATTGTTAACTGCTAATTGTTAACCGATACCACCCTTCCTCATCCAAAACCTTCAACCCCAACTCATTCGCCTTTTTCAATTTCGAACCCGCCTCGCTCCCCGCCACAACAAAATCAGTTTTACTCGAAACCGAGCCCACAACTTTCATTCCCAAATCTTCGGCTTTCTTCTTGGCCTCGGCGCGAGTCATGCGCTCTAAAGTTCCAGTGAAAATTATTGATTTGCCGGCGAATTCTGAATTCGAATATTTTTGCACGGCGTCTTCAATTTCTAGTTCGCCATCTAGATCCAAAACCATTTTTAAATTTCTTTCATCGCGAAAATAATCCAACACAGCTTTAGCCATTTTCTCACCAATGCCGTCGAGAGCTACCAAATCTTCGTAATCATGCTCCGACATTTCCAACATTTTTTCTTTAAAATTTCGGTAAGAAACAAAATGCTGCGCCAATAATTTCGCCGTGGTTTCGCCGACATGTCTGATGCCAATGGCGTAAATAAATTTTTCTAATGCAACTTTACGCTTGGAATTAATCGCGGCGAATAAATTTTCGATTGATTTTTCACCCCAACCTAATTTCCCCTTTAAAGGATTTTGTGCAGTTTCTTCGTTTTTTTCTAATTTAAAAATATCAGCAAAACTTCTGATTCTTCCTTCAATAAAAAAATTCTCGATCTGTTTTTTACCAAGACCAACAATGTCAAAAGCATCTTTGGAAACAAAATGTTTGAGAGTTTCTTTTAACTGCGCCTCGCAAGATAACCCACCCAAGCAGCGCAACACCACATCATCTTCGATTTTCACAACTTCAGAATTACAAACTGGACAATTTTTTGGAAAAGTAAAAGGCACTAAATCAGATTTTCTTTTGCCGAAATCAACTTCTACAACCTGCGGAATCACGTCACCAGCGCGTTGAATCACCACCACATCGCCAATGCGAATATCTTTACGAGCTATTTCATCTTGATTGTGCAAGGTGGCACGCCCAACTACAACTCCGCCAATATTGACAGGCTGCAAAACCGCAACCGGCGTGAGTGCTCCCGTACGGCCAATTTGAATAATAATATTTTCAATTAGGGTTTTACCTTGTTCAGCGGCAAATTTATGAGCAATAGCCCAGCGCGGACTACGAGCTACAAAACCCAAACGCTCCTGCAAAACAAAGTCGTTAACTTTGTAAACCATGCCGTCAGTGTCGTAGTCAAACTGGTAGCGCGAGTCATTGATTGCTTCGTACAATTTCATCACCTCGTTAATGTCACCACACAGCTTAGAATTAGGTTCGGTGGCAAATCCGAATTCGCGTAATTTTTGATGAAGTTGCGATTGCGAATTGCAAATAAAATCACTGGAAACTTCACCAATTGCGTAAGCAAAATAACTTAATTTTCGTGAAGCGGTAATGCTTGAATCAAGTTGCCTAATTGAACCTGCTGCAGCATTGCGCGGGTTGGCAAAAATTTTCCCACCACCCTCTTCTTGTCTAATATTTAATTCCTCAAAATCTTTACGACCCATGTAAATTTCGCCACGAACTTCAAAAATTTTTGGTGGATTGGAGCTCTTTAAAACAAGAGGAAATTCCCGCAGGGTTTTAATATTTTGGGTTACATCTTCACCCTCTTCACCATCGCCACGCGTGGCTGCTTGAATTAATTTTCCATCTTCGTAGCGCGCCGAAAAAGACAATCCGTCAATTTTTGTTTCGCAAAAAAGTTCAAGTTTTGGCGCGGCGGCAAAGCTAAATAAATCTACTGTTTCTTCCTTTTTATCTAAACCCAAAAAACGATTAACCCGCTCTATAAAATCAGAAATATCTTCGCGCGAAAAGCCGTTAGAAAGTGATAACATTGGTTTTCTGTGACGTATTTTGGAAAAAGATTCCAAAACTTTTCCACCAACTTTTTCTTTTTCATCAGCGAAAGATTGCGGAAAAATTTCGCGGTATTCTTCTAATTTTTTGCGCAATTCGTCATATTCGGCATCGGAAATAAGTGGGCTATCTAAAGTGTGGTAAGCCTTGTCATGCTTGGTGATTTCGGCTTTTAGCTTTTGGATTTCTACCTTCTTATTCTCATCATTCTCAAACATACTTAAACCAAATTATCATCATTAGCATTATTCAAACTAGTACAGGCTTTACTGAGATCAAATTTTCTAAAATAGCTTTCACTGATCGCGTGTACAAACATCTCTTTATCCTTTGCCCCAATACAAAAAAGACCAGTCGTCATATTGAAACTGGTCATCAACAAAGCGGGGTTAAATTGATTTTTAGAACTGAGTTTCACCACATAAACCAATGGCTGAATTTGCTCATTAGTAACTGCAAGTTTTAGAATTAGTTTGATGGCGCTAAAAAAATTACTAAAATAAAGGCGAACAAAATGGCGATAAAAACCGATGCTCAAATAAAGCAATTCACTTTTTTTCTCAACCATGTTTAAGCGAAAAGAAGCAATACTAACAAGAGCTGCCGCTATTATTCCAAAAAAAACATAGAGCCAAGAAATATTCCCGCCAACTACCATGAATAAAATCCACAAGGCGAGGAGAAATAAAAATAAATTGAAAATGTTGAGCATTTGGGAAATGGGATTTAACAAAGTTAACAATTAACAATTAACAATTAACAGTTGGGGGCTTAAACAATAAATGTTAATTGCTAATTGATAATTGTTAACTTTCAAAAAAATAATCAAACACAATGAAAAAAATCTTAATTGTTCAAGCAACTTTTTACGAAGAAATTTCAGCAATGTTGCTTGAAGGCGCAACCAATGTTCTCAAAGCTTCCGGCTATGAATATGAAATCATCACTTTACCTGGTGCTTTTGAAATTCCCACCGCCATCGCCTTTGCCGAAACCAGTAAAAAATACGCCGGTTACGTCGCCTTAGGTTGCGTCATTCGTGGCGAGACAACTCATTACGATTACGTTTGTTTGGAAAGTGCGCGCGGTTTAAATGAATTAGCTTTTAAAGAAAAACTAGCAATCGGCTACGGAATTATTACTACGGAAAATGAAGCTCAAGCATTGGAGCGCGCTGATCCGAAACGGAAGGATAAAGGTGGATTTACGGCGAATGCCTGCTTGGAGATGGTGAAGTTGAAGGAGAGGTTTAATAGTTAATTTTTCTTAAATAATACATTACCCGCTGGTTTCGCTGCGTCGAGACCTACCTAAGTTTGGTTAACAGAGCCACAGCATCGAGCGTAAACCTCTGGTAGGTTAGGTCTCGACTCCGCTCGACCAGCGGGCTAGGTAGAGCTTACCACCTAAATCTTCTTCGAAACCCCAATCGCAAATTTGGTTGCCATTTTAATGCAGGCGGAAAGAGGAGTGAAACAAGCAAGGTCTACTGCTTTGTTGTCGTAGGCGATGTCGCGGTGCTCTAGTTCTTCGGCGCGGAATTTTTCAATTTTTTCTCGCAAAATATTCACTTCTTTTTTTTGATCTTCATTAAGAAATTTTTCTTCTTTTTCTAGCTCAACAAGCTGCTCTTGGTAATGCTCATCAATCACTTCTTCAACGGCAGTTGTGCAAACCATCGCCGCTTTTTTATCGGCAAGAGCAGTAAAAAACCCGAGGGCAAATCCACCAACTTTCCAGATTGGTTGCATGATTGTCGGACGCACTTTTTGTTTTTTTATTTCGGAATTAAAATAGTCAAAATGCACATCTTCTTGCTCTTTCATGTGCTTCACTAACTCAAGAGTTTCAAGGTCATTCTTTAATCTCAGCGCCGCCATTTGGCCATCGTAAATTACTTTAGCTCCCATCTCACCGGCGTGATCAACGCGGATTATTTCTTGGAGTTTTTTTTGGAAATCAGTCATTTGATTTAAAAGTTACTACGAGTTTTAAAGGCGATGGCGATGGTGCCTTCGTCCAAATAATCAAGCTCGCTGCCGACAGGAATTCCGTGAGCGAGGCGCGTGGTTTTTACGTTAAAATCTTTTAAGTTTTCAGATAAAAAATGGGCCGTGGTTTGGCCGTCAATTGTGGCGCCGGTGGCAATAATCACTTCGTTTACTTCGCCTTTTTTTAGGCGCAAATAGAGAGTTTCTAAATTTAAATCTTCAATTGTTTTACCGGAAATTGCCGAAAGATTTCCACCTAAAACATGGTAAGTTCCACGATAATTTTCAGCACGCTCAATCGCCCATAAATCGACCACTTCTTCAACAATACAAATCACCGAATGATCGCGATTTTGGTTTAAACAAATGCCACAAACCCTTCCCTCATCAAGGTTACCACAATTTTCACAATTGTGAATTTTGTCATTCAAAGCTTGTAAATTAGCAATCAAAGGCAGGAGGGTTTTTTCTTTATTAGCAGCAAGATTTAGCACAATACGCTTAGCAATTCTCGGCCCCATACCGGGAAGTTTGGCGATTATTTTGCTTAGATTTTCAACAAGATTTTTTTGCATTTTGTGAAGGAGGTTAAGAAAAAATAAAAGGCCGGCTCTTTTTAGGAGTCGGCCTCGTAGTTTTCAAATTAATAATGTGGTTTAACTAGAATCTGTAAGCCAGACCAACCCCCATTGTTTCGATCATTGTTTTAATTTTTTCAGGATCGGATACGGCACGTAAATTAGCGTTCTGGTGAGTATATTCAACAGTCAGGTCAAGATTCTTAACCAACATAGTCTTAAGACCTAAGCCGTAAAACGGAGCAAAGGCGTGACTATTTCGAGCAGCTGTAGATGAACCCGTATAATCATAGGCTTTGTAAGAAATTGACGAATGTCCGATTACAACGTAAACAGCTGAGGCATCGTTAATATCGTAACCGATATCTGCCCTGATTGCTATACGATCATTGAGCTTCACTTTATCAAAAGAGTGAACCGC
The DNA here is from genome assembly GCA_947455845.1 of Rickettsiales bacterium. Taxonomy (GTDB): domain Bacteria; phylum Pseudomonadota; class Alphaproteobacteria; order Rickettsiales; family UBA1997; genus UBA2645. The sequence continues at coordinate 1,302 of CANGQE010000083.1, read as the reverse complement.
CGATGTAGTGTCGGTTGATAATCCAAAATAATCGTAAGAAATTCCGGGAGATAAATAAAAATTATGAGGCAGAGCGTGAGCATGTTTATAATTTACTGAAACGCCGCCGCGCAGAGTATCATCATATTTAGTGTTATCGTACGAACTTCTGTAATCAACATTGGCTCTAAATAACTGCACACCGACTGATGACCCTTCCGTTTTAGCAAAAGCTGCTGATGCAAAAAGACATGCGCCAATAGAAGTGATAGCTAAAAATTTTTTCATAGGATTTTTATTTATTGAAGGAGGAAGCACGGGCCTTTATTGCAGGGGTGGTATGTTTGATAAAATTGGAATCGGAATCAGCAATCAATTTTTGGTGGATTCATCAGGGCTGAAGAAATTGTGTCAAAATAATGTCTTTAAAAAAAAGATTACCCTCGCTGCGGGTCGGGGTTTATAACCCCGACCCTACGTTTGTATCAAACCTAAAACATTATCTTTTATGCAAACATGTGGACGGAGTTACAAACTCCGTCCAGCTCGGGCAAGTGCGGGGTGACAAGTGTGAGGAAATGCGCTATTTACCACGAAACCTACCTACTTCCTCAACCCACAATCCGCTTCAACAATATATTTGTAAGTAACCAACTGCTCTAACCCTACAGGCCCGCGAGCATGCAACTTACCGGTAGCAATTCCAACTTCAGCACCCAAACCAAACTCGCCACCATCAGCAAATTGCGTGGAGGCATTATGCATCACAATCGCGGAATTTACTTTTTTCAAAAATTTCTCAGCCGATTTAGCATCTTCGGTAATAATGCTTTCAGTATGAGACGAGCCATAAATTCCAATATGCTTAATTGCCTCATCAATATCTTTAACAATTTTAATCGAGATGACTTTGTCGAGATATTCAGTGTAAAAATCTTTTTCTTCGGCAAGTTTAATATGTGTATCAAGCTCAACTGCCGCTTCATCGCCGCGCATTTCACAACCGGCTTCAAGTAAGTCTTGAGCAATGTCTGGTAGAATTTTTTTGGCAATTTTTTTGTCGATCAATAACGACTCAGTCGCACCACAAATCCCCACCCTTCTCATTTTCGCATTGAGCAAAATTTTGCGCGCTTTATCAAAATCAGCTTTTTCGTGAATGTAAGTGTGGCAATTGCCGTCAAGATGGCGGAAAACTGGAATTTTAGTATTATCCATCACCGCTTTAATCAGCGATTTACCACCGCGAGGAATTACCACATCAATGTGGCTTTCCATTCGCAACAATTCTGCAACATATTCGCGACCAATATTTGGCACTAA
>CANGQE010000082.1 GCA_947455845.1 Rickettsiales bacterium | reverse complement strand
AGATATCCATTTTCTCCGCCAAGATGGCGGCTTTAAAATCGCCTCGAAACTGTTGCGCACCAATCTTTCCGACCTTGCTGCATCAGGAGCAACACCAATTCACTACCTGCTGGGATTTTCTAAAAGCAAAGATCTTGATCCAAAATTTATTCAAGAATTCGCCCGCGGATTAAAGTCGGTACAAGATGAATTTAACCTGTGTTTGATTGGCGGCGACACCGTTTCCGCAGAAAAACTATTTTTTTCAATTACAATTTTTGGCGTCGTTAAAAAAGGTAAAAACTTATTACGCAGTGCTGCTCAAGATGGTGATTTAATTTACACTTCTGGTACAATTGGAGACGCTTTTTTGGGATTAAACGCCCTCCCCACCCCAGCAAATAAAGCACTTATTGATCGTCACTTTTTCCCCACTCCCCGTATTGAACTTGGCAAAAAACTGCTTGAACAAAAATTATCAAAATGCGCTGTCGATGTTTCCGACGGATTGCTCGCCGATTTACGCCATATTTGCACCACTTCAAAACTTGACGCTGAGATTTATTTAAGTCATATTCCCATTTCCCAAGCAGCTAAAAAATTTCTAAAAATAAATCCCGAAATAAAAATTCTAGATCTACTCTGTGGTGGCGACGATTACGAATTAGTTTTTACCGCCAATCCAAAAAATAAGAAAAAAATCGCAGAACTCTCTAAGGCTTTAAAGCTTGATCTTACCTGCATCGGAACTCTAAAAAAATCTGAAAATAAAAAATTCCAAGTCACTTTGCGTGACGCCGAAAATAAAAAAATAACAATCAAAAAATTTGGTTATGAGCATTAAAAAATTTTTAAGCGACCATTCTCCTGAACAAAAATTAGAAAAACAAAGATACGCCTCTTCTTCTCGCCGTAGTGGCGCCGCCATGCTTGATATCTGGATCGTTTTATTTCTACGCATTATCGTAATGCAAACTTTAGGAACTTTGTGGCTCAACAACCAAATCGTAATATTCATGCAGGGTTTTAATGAGCATTTTGGTACCGCAACTATTAAGAATACCCCCGAACATATTGAATATATTGTCAGCAACCGCATCTTTATTTACGCCCTACTTTTCTACACAATCGTTATTTTAGTTGGCGCATTTTATCACTCTTACCTCAACTCTTCAGCTTGGAAAGCCACTATTGGCAAGCGCATTACTAAAATCATGATTGTAAGAGAAGAGGATGATTCTAAAATAACTTTTTGGCGTGGAATGTCGCACTATTTTCTCTCAATATTACCATTCGCCTTTATTTTCTATTTAATGAGTTATCAGATAAGAAATAACCTTAACTTCTTCCAAACGGTGACCGCATCCGAGCTTAACGTTTTCTTAGGAATTTCCTTCCTGCTTTGGGTACAAATTCACATTTTTACCAGAAAGAAAACCACTGCTTACGACATGATTTGCAACACTGTTTTAATCAATGGTCGTACTGAGGCAAAATATCCTTGGAGAAAAAATCAGAATTCAGAAGTTGCGATCTCTTCGTAAACTCATCAGTAAATTTAAAGAATTTTTAAAATATGATCACAGTCTCTCAAAAAACGATTAACAATAAAATCAGCTGCTCAGGAGTCGGATTACATAGTGGCGAAAACGCTTTGATGACTCTATTTCCAGCCCCTTGCGATACCGGAATTGTCTTCAAAAGAATTGACCTACCCAACCAAGATAATGTCATTAAAGCCCATTACAAAAATGTTATCGGAACCAACCTTGGAACCACTCTTACCAATAGTGCTGGAGCAAAAGTTTCTACCATTGAGCATTTAATGGCAGCAATTTGGGGTTGCGGAATTGACAATCTTCTTATCGAAATTAACGGCCCTGAAATTCCAATAATGGATGGCAGCTCTGAGCCTTTCGTATTTTTACTAGAATGCGCCGGAATCAACACCCAAGAACAACCAAGACGCGTTATCGAAATATTAAAAAAAGTACGAGTTGAAGAAAAAGGCAAATTTATTGAAGTTGAACCTTCAAAAGAATTTTCCATCGACCTGCATATTGATTTCGACCACAAAGAAATTCAGCAGCAAAAATTTGACTACCATTCCACTTTTACATCCTTCAAAAATGACCTTTGCCGCGCCCGCACCTTCTGCTTCAAGCATGAAGTTGAACAAATGCACAAAATGGGTTTAGCTAAAGGCGGCTCCTTGGACAATGCCATTGTAGTCGACGAAAATGGCATCGTGAATACGGGCGGCCTGCGCTACGGTGATGAGTTTGTACGTCATAAAACCATTGATTTTATCGGCGACGTTTACCTAGCCGGACACTACATTCTAGGCCACTTCACCGCTTCAAAAGCCGGTCACGGAATTAACAATAAATTGCTGCACGAAATTTTTAAAGATGAGACTGCTTGGCGGGTTATTTAGGTTAGTGACCCCACATCGTCATCCTTGCTCGCGAATGTGACCGAGGATCCCAGGAGTTTGGCTTTTTCGAGATAAACTCCTGAGATCCTCGATCCTTTCAGGATCAAGGATGACGAGAGTGAATAAAAATTTTTTAAACAAACTACCTCTAAGCTCCACCCTTCAAAGCCAACATATTCAAAATCAACTTAATCATACTTTCTTTATTGACCGGCAAAGACTCTGCCACCAAAAGAGTTAAGGCTGCCAACCCAATGTCATTAATAATCACCCGACCATCATCCCCTACCAAGCGTCCATTACGATTCAAAAAATCCACAAACAAAAATGCCGCACTACGTTTATTGCCATCAATAAATGGGTGGTTCTTCACCACAAAATAAAGTAAATGCGCTGCTTTAGATTCAATTGTCGGATAAGCAGGATCCCCAAAAACCGTCTACTCCAAATTCCCTAAAAGCGCCGCCAAACCATCTTCGCGCTCTTTAGCGAAAAGCTCTGTCGCCTCACCACGAGAAATTAAACCTTTTTTTAAACCAGCCAAAGATGCCTTCGCCTCCTGCACACTTTGCAACTTCCCACCTTTTTGCGTAGAAGGTTCGGACAACAACCCTTCATCATAACGCTGCAACAGCAAAAAAGTTTGAGCGTAGCGCGTAACAATATCCACCAATCCCCGACCAGCATCGAGAGACAATTCTGGGCTTTTCGCAGCTTTACTAATGAGCTCAAGAGCTGCCTCAAACTCACGTGCATTTTCTTCGAGTCGCTTACGATTAATAGAATAACCCTTGGTTAAATATTCCTTCAGAACAGCGTTTGACCACTGACGAAAAGCGGCACCCTGCTTGGAGTTAACGCGATATCCCACCGCAAGGATTACATCGAGATCAAAATACTCAACTTGGTAAATTTTTCCATCAGCCGCAGTTGTTGCATTTTTTGCAACAACTGACTTTCTATCCAATTTATCTACCTTAAAAATATTGCTTAAATGCCGCGAGATCACTGACTTATCACGATCAAACAAGTCAGCAATTTGCTGCAAACTAAGCCACAGAGTTTCCCCTTTTATCTGAACCTCAACTTGGCCTTTTTTGCTTTTTGATTGGTAAATGATGATTTCTGATTTTGGTGTTTTCATAAATTTAGGTGATTTGATTTAAGGTGATTTGTTAAAACGAGTTTGGTTTTATGTTTTAACTGGGGTTATTTTTGGTAAGTAATTTTTATTTTTGTAGAGTTAATATCCGTCATCTAAAAATTACGTTAGAACCATCTAGCCGAGCTAACTTTTGTCACCATCAGCACATTTTCTTTTACAAATGATCAAAATTTATCACAATCCAAAATGCAGCAAGTCAAGACAGGCTTTGGAATTATTGCAAAATAAAGGCATCACACCACAGGTTATTCTTTATCTTGAACAAGGTCTTTCAGAAGCTGAAATTAAAGAGATTCTAGCCAAACTAAAACTACCGGTGCGCGATATCATGCGCACGAAAGAGGATGAATTTAAAGAGCAAAATTTGGACGACAAGAATCTCAGCGACGAAGATTTAATCACTGCAATCATAAAAACCCCAAAACTTCTGGAAAGACCAATCGTCATCAACGGCAATAAAGCCGCCATCGGCCGCCCCACCGAAAATATTTTAGAAATTGTGTAATGAGCAACGACTACTCAAATCACCTAATTGATTTGCTCGCCCCTTGGGGAAAAGTAGTCGCCCGCCGCATGTTCGGCGGCTACGGAATCTACCACCAAAATCTCATGTTTGGCCTAATCGCCGATAGCACATTCTATCTCAAAGTAAACGACTCCAACCGCCCCGACTACCAAGCCACCGACTCCGAACCCTTCACTTACGAAGCTAAAGGACAACGTAGGTCAATGTCTTACTGGCAAGTTCCGGCGGAAATTTTGGAAGATCAGGAGAGGTTGTGCGAGTGGGCGAGGAAGGCTTACGCGGTGGCGGTGAGTAGTAAAAAAATTAAGTCAGCGCTTAAAGAAATGGAAAATGACAAAGGAATTCCAGCAAAAGAAGTCTTCCAAAAGCTACGCAGAAAAATCATCAAGAAATAGCCTATTCAAAATATCTTCTTCGAGGTAATTCTAAGCATGGCAGCAAAAAGCTAAACAGATCGAATTTGTTTTTAAGAAAATCACCCGTCTGATCGCTAACGCGATTATCCACCCTCTTTTTCAAAGAGGCCTTTCCGCACGGATGGCCCTCTTTGAAAAAGAATGTGGATCAAACGCCATTGGCGTTTTAGACTGCTGAGACAAACTAGATTCTGTTTAGCAGGACGTAAGCCTAATAAATTTTCTTTTCAATTATTTGGTAATGCCTCTCGGTTTCTAGCCTGACCAGCCTATCTATTTCCTCATCTGTGATTTCTTGATCGTAAGATTTTGTGATTATTTCATGATTTGGGAGTGATGTTAAACTATATTTTCCTAGTCCAAATTTGAATTCTATTTCACTTCTAAAGTTAAAATCTTCGCATCCTGATCGATTAAGACTTTTATAATGATAATACGCCAAAACCGCAGTAGTACCCTCATTAATATTACTTCTAACAACTGCTATTGAGTCATACGCATCAGATGAGTAAGGCATCTTTCCCATTGTCATCAAACGCAGTTCTTTTTCTACATAAAACCCGTCAAACTTTCTACAAGCAGCCACAAATTTATTAAAAGCTCTAGCAACAGAATCATCATAAATTGCCAGAATTGCCTCTTTCGTTTTTACAATCGCAGCTTTGTTTTTCTCTCCTCTAAATTCACTTTTGAGCAAGGCAATTTTTTTATCTAAATCGTCCAACTCCTCAATCTCTTCCCCTCTAGCTCCCGCAACCATAATCTCCAACGAACGCACCAAATTCTTCGCAATATAATCAACAAAATTTTCTATCAAACCACCGTCAGCTTGTCTTAAAGCAGAAAAATAATTTTCCTTATCTTCTGTTTTAATAATCACAGGTGGAAACCTGAACTTCATCAGAATGAAATTCATCAAAACTCTTGCGACCCTGCCATTTCCATCGTCAAACGGATGGATTAAGATGAATTTGTAATGAAATTCTGCCGCTAAGATTATTGGATTTACATCATCACTACTCAACTCTTGGCGATACCAAGTAAGCAAGTCATTCATCTTGGCCGGAGTTTCTTCAGGCGTAGCAAAATAAAAAGTTTCACCTGTTTTAGTTAAGACGTGATTCGCGGCAGATTTATATTTTCCAACCTCAATCACCCTTCTCGTTGGCTGCCCATCAGGGGTTATAGCACTTACCTCGTAAGATTCTTTCAACAATAAAAGGTGCAGCTGGCGAATAAAATTTTCAGTTAGCGGAAAATCACCTACTACTATTTCTTCAACCCATTTTATCGCTTCATCGTGACCGGTAATTTCAAAGTGATCTTTGAGAGGCTTTCCTTGCGCAGTGATCCCGTGCAGAATCAGCATTCTGGTTTCACCAAATGTCAGAGAATTTCCCTCTAAGTGATTGGAGTGGTAATTCCAATCAAGACGAAATTTCTGCATTATTTTTGCTTCTCGCTCTTTTGGAATTGGTCTTAATTTATCCAATTCCAACTTTAGATCTAAAGCATTTCTGATTTGTTCCATGGAAAAAAATATTTGGGATTTGGTTTTTTTTTAGTTTGGGTTGGTTTTTAACGCTTAAATATTGTAGCGCAAATCTAAAACATTTGTCAGGAATGACATGTGTGAAAAAGTTGGGAGTGGAAACTTCTATCAGAGAATAATGTGTTTTAAATCCTAGACTCATCTCACCAAAATCACCCGTTCTGAACTGTAAAGAATTTCTTTACAGTTGAAATTTCATCCAACTCCCCTTCCAAGAAAATATTGGCAATATGCTGCCCAATATTCTGTTTCGTGGTTTGAAACAACTCCGCAATT
>CANGQE010000081.1 GCA_947455845.1 Rickettsiales bacterium | reverse complement strand
TAATGCTAATGGTTTCATATCCTAGGAACGGAGTGTCGCCGTGGATTTTTTTAAGGCCAAAATAGACGTCGTCATCTTTCAACTCACCTGATCCGCTCCAGTTTTCTTTACCACGATTACGCTGAATTTCCATTTCGCGGTTGAATTCTTCAACATCAACTTCAAGGTTTTTTTCTTTTAGAATGTCTTGAGTTAAATCAAGCGGAAAGCCGTAAGTGTCGTAAAGTTTGAAGGCGATTGCGCCGGAGAATTTTTGACCTTTAGATTTAGAAATTTCTTCTTCCAAAATTTTTAAACCTTTCTCCAAAGTCTCGCGGAATTTTTCTTCTTCGTTTTTTAGGGAGTCAATGATGGTGTCGCGAGCTCTTGCCAGTTCTGGGTAAGCGGCGCCCATTTCTTTGATGAGGCTGTCGACTAATTTGTACATTGTGGCTTGTTTGGCTCCCAGCTTGTGAATCTGGCGCATGGCACGGCGCATGATGCGGCGAAGGACGTAACCGCGTCCTTCATTGCTGGGTAGAATGCCGTCGGCGATTAGGAAGCAGGAAGAGCGTAAGTGGTCGGCGATTATTTTTAATTCTGGTTTTGTGTGCATGTTTTTGGAGAAAAATGGGGATTATTCTTTTCTCACCAACCTATCCACACTGTCATCCTGAACTTGTTTCAGGATCTATTGCAAACCCAAATAGATCCTGAAACAAGTTCAGGATGACGGTGTGGGAGAGGGGGAGTAAAACTTAAATATTAATTCGCTAAATGAATATTAACCTCAATCGCTGGTCTTTTGCCCATCATGTCTTCAAAGACTTTCAAAGCTTTTGATCTAAGCGACTTTTCAATTTCTGCTAGCGTGCGATTTTCGCGTAATTTCTTTTGTTTCTTCTTCAAGAATTGCAAACCTTTTTTGCTACTTCCTAAATCGTGTTCTTTAGCTTTTTGTTTAAGGAAAAGGCGGATTTCTTCTTGGATAAAATCTTCACTTTCGCGGTCAGCTTTTAAATCGTAAGAGCCAACGCAAGTAATGCGAGGTTTCGAAACCAATTCTAAAGAATCATTTACGGCTAATGAAATAAAGACGATGCCACCAAGTTGCAATTTTTTACGTTCTCTAATTACTTCACCTTTGAAATCCACTAACTGTCTGCCGTCAACCCCGAAATAGCCGGTTTTAACGAAGCCGACAGTTTCAGAATGCATCGGATTTTCTTGAACGAATTTCATCGCCAAGCCATTTTCAATTTGCACAACTTTAGGAACGCCACAATCAAGAGCTAACTCAGCGTGAGTTTTAGTGTGAATAAATTCTCCGTGAACGGGAACCGCGATTTTAGGGCGGGCAAGCGCGTACATTTCACGTAATTCATCTTGAGAAGGGTGGCCGGAAACGTGCACGAAGTGATCTTTTTCAGTCATCACGTCGATTTGTTTTTTGGCTAATTCATCAAAAAGTTCGAAGATTTTTTTCTCATTTCCGGGAATGATTTTAGAAGAGAAAATCATCAAATCGCCTTTAGTGAAGCGAATGGTCGGATGCATGTCAGTAGCGATTTTTCTAGTGCCTGCGTTCGGTTCGCCTTGGCAACCGGTGCTGATTACTAGCACTTCATCTTTGCTAAAGAATTTCATTTCACGGTCAGAAATAAATTCAAAACCTTCGGTGAAATAACCACTTTTTTTGCCGACTTCATGTAAGCGGTGTAGAGAATATCCAGCTAAAACAACTTTTCTGCCGACATCTTTGGCGATGCGTGCGATGGTGTGGATACGTGCTAAGTTGGAGGCGAAAGTAGTAACACCGACTAAACCTTTTCTACCGGCAATTAGGCTTTTTAGTGATTCGTAAAGTTCACCTTCAGAGCGCGAATGGCCTTCAGACAAAGCGTTGGTGGAATCGCAAACTACTGCTAAAATTTCACCACGGTCACCGTAAGCTTTGATTTTTTCTTTTTCGGAAACTTCGCCGACAACTGGATCTGGATCAAATTTCCAGTCTCCCGTATGTAGAATATTACCTTTGTGAGTCTTGATGATTAGGGCTTTCATCTCAGGAACTGAGTGAGTTAGGCCGATAAATTCAATTTTGAAGGGGCCCATTTCCAGATCACGGGTGCTGTCAATGATGCGGATTGGAACTTCTTTATCTAATCTAAATTCTTCAAGTTTAGTGCGTAAAAAATTAGCGGCTAAAGTTGTAGCGTAAACAGGAACTTCAAGCTCTTTCCACAAATGCTGCACGGCACCTAAGTGATCTTCGTGAATGTGAGTAATGATGATGCCAAGAAGATTTTTGCGATTGGCTTTGATGAAAGAGATATCAGCCGTCATCATGTCGACACCGGGAATGTTGTAAGCAAAACCAACCCCGCAATCAATCATGATCCATTTGCCATCAAGATGGTAGAGATTGACATTCATGCCAATTTCATTAGCGCCGCCAAGTGGGAGGAAAAGGAGATCGTTGTGGTGTTTTTTTAGGTTTAAGTCCATGTTATTTTTTAGATTAGAAAGAGTTCGAGATTGTGAATAGATCCTGAAACAAGTTCAGGATGACAGTAACTGGGAAAGCTCCCCACTCCGTCATCCTGAACTTGTTTCAGGATCTATTCACGTTAAAATTTAATTACGTTGCTGATTATTCCAAACAATCTTCAATCCTTCCAGTGTAAGGTCGGGCTCATAATGTTCGATTGAGTTGGCCAAAGCATCTTTAAACAATTCGGCCAGTCCGCCGGTAATTATGCGGGTGGTTTTTTGGTTTAATTCATGTTCGATTTTTTCGATCATACCTTCGATTAATGAAATGTAACCAAAATAAACGCCCGAATTCATGGCCTCAATTGTGGTTTTGCCGATTACATTTTTTTGCGCTTTGACGGAGATTTTTGGCAATTGAGCCGTGGCGTCGTGAAGGGCTTTGAGGGAGAGATTAATTCCCGGTGCAATAACGCCACCCAAATATTCACCTTTTTCTCCAACCACATCAAAGGTGGTTGCGGTGCCAAAATCAATGACAATTAAATTGCCGCCGAATTTGTCGAAGGCGGCGATGGAATTAATTAGGCGATCGTGACCTACTTCGTTTTTATTTTTAAGCTGAATGTCAACATTAAGGCGAACATTTTCTTGTCCGACTACGAGAATTTTTCCGGTAACTGCTTCGGAGGTAAATTTTTTAAGTGCCTCGTGAATAATGCCGGTAAGGGTTGGAACTACTGATCCGATAATGGCACCATTGATTTTTAGGCAGTCAATTTTTTCGGTTAGACAAAGTTCAATAATATCAATGGCGTAATCGTCGGCGGATTTTTTGGTACTACTAGCCAAGCGCCATTTATGGATTAGGCGGTCATTTTCAAAAATGCCGATGACGATGTTGGTGTTGCCGATGTCGAAGGTAAGTAACATTTGATTTATCAATTATCATTTAACAATTATCATTTAACAGGCATCGGAGAAGGTCTAAACGACCTCCCCAAATGTTAATTGTTAAATGCTAATTGTTAATTTAGATGAGTTTTTCACAAGCATCCGCAATACGCTGCATTGCATTTCTTAAAAACTCGTCAGAAGCGGCGTAGGAAATTCTGAAGAAATCAGGAGCGCCGAAAGCAACGCCCGGTACTACTGAAACTAGAGCCTCTTCCAGTAAATAACCGGCAAAATCATTGTCATTTTCAATTACTTTTCCTGAAGGCATTTTTTTGCCAAATAATCCTTTGCAAGATGGGAAAACGTAGAAAGCGCCATTTGGAGTGTTGCAGTTAATGCCTTCAATTTTGTTAAGCATTGATACAACCATGTCGCGGCGAGATTGGAAAAGTTTGGCGTTAGTTGGAATGTAATCTTGGGTACCGTTTAAAGCCTCAACTGATGCCGCTTGTGAAATTGAGCAAGGGCTGGAAGTGCTTTGGGATTGAATCATTGACATTGCTTTAATCAATTTTTCCGGACCGGCTCCGTAGCCGATTCTCCAACCAGTCATGGCGTAAGCTTTAGAAACGCCGTTCACGATTAAAGTGCGATCTTTTAATTTTGGTTCAACTTCGGCGATGGTGGCGAATTTTAAATTGTCGAAAATTAGATGTTCGTAGATGTCATCAGCCATGATGTGAACTTGCGGATGGCGTAATAAAACGTCAGCTAGAGCTTTCAATTCTTCGGCTGAGTAGCAAGATCCGGTTGGATTGCTGGGAGAATTTAAAATTATCCATTTAGTTTTTTCGGTGATTTTTTCTTCCAAAGCTTCAGGAGAAATTTTGAAATTATTTTTTTCTGAGGAGTTAACAATTACAGGAGTTCCGCCAGCAAGTAAAACCATGTCAGGGTAAGAAACCCAGAAAGGAGCAGGAATAATTACTTCATCTTGAGGGTTAACGCTGGCAATTAAGGCGTTGTAAATAACTTGCTTAGCGCCCGTCGATACACAGATCTCTGAAGCTTTGTACTCCAAAGAATTTTCGCGCTTTAATTTTCCGATGATGGCTTTTTTAAGAGCCGCAGTTCCATCAACCGCAGTATATTTAGTATCACCATTTTGAATTGCCTTGATTGCAGCAGCTTTAATATTTTCTGGTGTGTCAAAGTCGGGCTCGCCCATTCCCAGTGAAATAATATCTTTACCGGCAGCCTTTAATTCAGCGGCTTTCATTGCTACGGCAATTGTTGGAGATGGTTTGATGTTGCTTAGGGAGGAGGCGAGGAATGACATGAGTAAGGAGATTAGGATTAGTTAACAAATATCAGTTAGCAGTTAAGAGCGATCAAGTCGCGACAAAACTGTTAATTGATAATTGTTAATTGATAATTGACTTTTTCAAGGGTCGCGCGTTTTATGAGCGCCTACATCCTTTGTCAATTCTTTCCTATTAAAAACTTCTAAATCACATGTCCGGCGTAATTGGTACCGATCCGTTATTTTTAGGTTTAACTAGACCGCCGATGTTGCTTGGTGTGAGTTACACCTTCGCGGCGTTGAATGGTATTGCATCTTTGTTGGCGTTCGTAATTACGAACCAGTTTTTTTATCTTTTGGTTTTATTACCGGGATTACATTTAATCGGTTGGTTCATCTGTTTGAAAGAGCCGCGGGCGATTGAGCTTTTTATTGCGCGCAGTTCTAAATGTAGTGTTTGTCGTAATCGCTATTACCACAGTGGTACTAATTCTTACGACGTTTATTAAGTTTATTAAATACCAATAATACAACAACCCGCTGGTCGAGCGGAGTCGAGACCTACCCGAAGTTTACGCTCTTTGCTTAAAACACCGAACGTAAACTTCGGGTAGGTCTCGACTCCGCTCGACCAGCGGGATTTTTCTTGACCGGCGGGAATTTTTTTCGACCGGCGGGATTTGTTTTTTTTATTTTAAATCATGCACAAATATCGCACTCACAATTGTTCGCAGCTTAACAAATCTAATGTCGGACAAGTAGCTAGAATCGCCGGTTGGGTTCACTCAAAACGTGATCACGGTAGTTTAATTTTTATCGATTTACGCGATCATTTTGGCATTACTCAATGTGTAATTGACCAAGAAAACTCTAATTTAAATCTTGCAGAAATCGCCGCTATTAAATTGGAGTCAGTAATTATTGTGACGGGTGAAGTTAAAGCTCGCGCATCTGAAGTGGTAAATTTAAATATTAAGACGGGTGAAATTGAGATTAAAATTAATGAGTTGGTAGTTGAGTCTTTGGCTGAACAAATCCCCTTCCAGATCAATGACAACAACGAATATCCGGAAGAATTACGTTTAAAATATCGTTTCTTGGATCTACGCCGCGACAAAACTCACAAAAATATTGTGCTGCGTAGCCAAGTGATTTCTAGCATTCGCGAAGAAATGACTAAGCAAGGATTTCTTGAAATTCAAACGCCAATTCTAACCGCTTCTTCACCTGAAGGTGCTCGTGATTATTTGGTTCCTGCCCGTTTACATCCCGGTAAATTTTACGCTTTACCGCAAGCGCCACAGCAGTTCAAACAGCTTTTGATGGTTTCAGGTTTTAATCGTTATTTCCAAATTGCACCTTGCTTCCGTGACGAAGATTTACGGGCAGATCGAGCTCCTGAATTTTACCAGCTCGACATGGAAATGTCTTTTGTAACTCAAGAAGATGTCTTCGCCGCAATCGAACCCGTTCTTAAAACTATTTTCAAAAAATACGGTGTGAAAAAAACTTCTGACGAAGATTTTGTCCACATTAAATATGAAGATGCGATGCTTAGATACGGAATCGACAAGCCTGATTTGAGAAATCCGATTTTAATTTCGGACGCTACTGAAATTTTCCGTGGTTCAGAATTTTCAATTTTTGCTAAACAAATTGAACAAGGTGCTTCCATTCGCGCCATTCCTGCTCCTAAATGTGCAACTCAGCCAAGATCATTTTTTGACAAAATGATCGAACATGCGCAAAGCCATGGTGCTAAAGGTTTGGCTTACATT
>CANGQE010000080.1 GCA_947455845.1 Rickettsiales bacterium | reverse complement strand
AGTAAAACCTCAGGTAGGTCTCGACTCCGCTCGACCAACGGGATGTGTCTAGATTACTTGAAACAGACTCAATCCTTCCTAAAAATCTCCTTCCCCAACTGCCGCAAAGTGGCTGCCAAATCTTGATCCTCAATCTCTGCGATTCTCTCTTGTAAAAAATCCTCCTGATTTTGTGGAAGCACTATTTCCTTAACCTTATCCACATTAATAATCCGTGGTTCCTGCTTAATAATAATTTTAGAAATCGCCTTGTAGCCGTAAAAACAAGCAATTCTCTCAATAATTAATTCCGAATTATTCTCTAAAAAAAATCCTACCGCCGAATTGTAAACTCCAACCGTCAACTTCCCCGTCGCACCTTTTTCCTTCCTCAAATTTATCGATTTCGGATAACAAAATTCTGAGTATTTCTTCCCAATAATTTCCTGCCAATTTTTGACTAGATTATTAATGAGGATAAATTCCTTTTTGCTGCCTTGAAATAGCGGCTTAAGCAAACCGGCTAATTTTTGATCGATTGATTGCAGGCCGTAAAAGGTTTTTCTCATTTATGATGGATTTAAATTTTTGATAAAATTTTAACTTTCTTCACAAAAAATAGAGGAAAGTTTTTAGCGAAAAATTTTTCCGCTAAATCCAAACTTTTTTCGTTACTAAAAATTCCAAAGCAACTAGCGCCACTTCCGGACATTTTGGCAATTTCGGCGCCGCAGTTTTTTAAGTTTTTTAGAATTTCAGCAATGAGCGGAAGAGCTAAAATTGCTGCTCTCTCCATGTCATTTGGGAAATTTTTTAACAAATCAAAAACGTCTTTTCTTAATAATTCATCAGTAGCGATTTCGGTAGAAAATTTTTTGTCAAATCTCTCAAAAATTTCTTTGGTTGAAACCGAAATTTTGGGATTAATTAGCAAAGCCGTAATCGGTTTAAATTTAGGAAAATTCTCAATTATTTCACCACGTCCTTTAACGATTGAAGCTTGATCTTCGAGAAGAAAAGCAATGTCTGATCCAAAGTTTAGGGAGATTTTTTGTAATTCTGTTTTGGGTAAATTTAGAGAAAAAATTTCATTTAAAGCGCGCAGAAAAAAAGCGGCATCAGATGAACCACCACCAAGTCCTGCAGCGACGGGAATATTTTTGGTGATTTGGATGTGAAGGCTTTTGGAGATGCCAAATTCAGCGGCGAAATAATCTAGAATTTTGGTGAATAAGTTGTTTTTTTCGTCAACTAATTCGGCGAATTCACCGGTGATCTCGATTTTAAAATTATCACTTTCTTTTACTTTCAAATAATCGGCCAAATCCAGAAATGCAAAAAGTGATTCTAGTTCATGATATCCGTCAGCACGCTTTCCTACTAGTTTTAGAAATAAATTAATTTTGGCGGGGCAATGGCTGAAAAAAGTTTTTGACATTGATTTTGGGGATGTTTTGGTAAAAGTTTAGCTTACATACCTAACACAACCCGTTGGTCGAGCGGAGTCGAGACCTACCTAAGGTTGGATATGGCTCTTAAGACATTGAGCATAAACTTTAGGTAGGTCTCGACTCCGCTCGACCAACGGGTTGTTGGTATTATCTCACCGTCAATGCCGCCGGATAACTGGCATCATTTCTCTTAATAAAAAGAAAAAGTTTTTTGCTTGAAGATTTTCGGGCCTCTTCAGTAATCATCTTGAGATCCTCAAGTGATTTAACAGGAGTTTGATTAGCCGATAAAATCACATCTCCCGCCATTATCCCTTTTTCCGCAGCTTCTGATTTTGTCAGAACATTTGTAACTAATAACCCATCAATAGTCGCATCAATATTGCGGCTTTTTTTGATTTTTTCGTTGAGGTCAACTAGGCCAATTCCTAAGATTCTAGCAGAAGGTCTTAAAGGTTGTTTTATTTCCAAGGCCTTGCTATCTGCTTTCTTCACCTCTTCATCCTTCAATTTGCCAACTGTTACATTTAAAACCTTAGCCTTGCCATTGCGCAAAATAGTGATTTTTGCTGCCTTGCCGACCGGATATTTAGAAACGGTTTTAGGTAAAATTTTCATTTCAGTAATGTCGTAATCGTCAAATTTAATAATGACGTCAGTAGGTACAACACCTGCCTTATCAGCCGGTCCGTCTTTCATTACTTCGGTAACAAAAGCACCTTTGGTTTTGTCTATTTTCATTGATTCGGCAATTTCAGCAGTCATGTCTTGCACTGATACTCCAAGCCAGCCGCGCGTTACTTCTCCTTGTTCTTTTAATTGTTTGGTAACTTGCACTGCAACTGAAGAAGGGCGGGCAAAACCAATGCCGATATTGCCACCACCGGCAGGAGAGAAAATGGCGCTACTAATGCCGATTACTTCACCTTTTAAGTTAAACATTGGGCCACCAGAATTGCCTTTGTTAATTGCGGCATCGGTTTGAATAAAATCGTCAGATTGACCGTTATTAATGTCACGGCTGCGGGCGGAGACGATGCCTACCGAAACTGACCCACCAAGGCCATAAGGGTTGCCGATAATGATGATCCAATCACCGATTCTGATTTTGTCGGAATCGCCAAATTTAACAAATCTTAACTCTTTGTTGGTGGTGATTTTTAACAAAGCCAAGTCAGTTTTTTTATCAGCGCCGACTATTTTTGCCTTGTATTTTGAGCCATCATTGAGGCTGACGGTAATTTCGCTGGCACCTTCAATAACGTGTAAATTGGTAATAATAAAACCATCTTTCGAAACTAAAAATCCTGAGCCGATTGAGGAAATTTTTTTTCTTGGGCTTTGTTGGCCACGAAATTGGTTTTCAAGTTGATTGCGAAAATCATCAAGTAGTGGAGCTTTTGGTATCTCGCCTAGCAATGATTGGTCAACTCCCGTACCATTGCTGGTTGGAGCATCTTGGGTGGTAGATATATTGACTACGGCGGGAAGTAAATCTTCCACAGTGTCGGCGAATCCTGTCATCGCGGCTTGTTTCGGAGAGATGGCTTCCTTAGCGGATTCTGGAGATTTTTCGTCGATTACTAATTTTTTTTCTTTGGGGACGGTAACTTTGGCTAGGGTTTTAGTTTGGGCGAAAGCTTGGCTGAAATTTAAAGTTGTAATAAGGAAAAGTAGAAAGAGCTTTTTCATAGATTTATTTATTCCCAAAATACTTAAAAAATTCCCCATCCGGCGAAACAATCATTTTGGTTTTGTCACTTTTAAAAGCTTCTTTGTAAGCGTTCATCGAGCGGTAAAAATCAGCAAATTCAGGATCACGACCGTAAGAGTTAGCATAGATCTTTGTCGCTTCAGCCTCGCCATTACCGCGTGCTAAATCAGATTCTTTGTTAGCTTGAGCCAGAATAATGGTTTTTTGTTTGTCAGCTTCAGCACGAATTTTAGCTGCTTCTTCAGCACCATTAGCTCTGATTTCTCGAGCTTCTTTTTCCCGTGCAGTTTGCATGCGGGCAAAAATCGCGTCACTATTTTCTTTCGGTAAATCGGCGCGCATGATGCGCACATCGACAATATTAATTCCAAAAATTTCTGATTCACGACTCACTGCTTCTTTAATTTGAGTCATTACCGCACCACGATTTTCAGTTAGTAATTCACTTAAAGTTCCTTCGCCGATTACCTGACGCAAACTTGAATCTAAAATACCAGAAAGCTTGCTGGACAGGCCTTGTAGGCTACCAACAGTGGTGTAAAATTTTAGAGGATCAATGATTTGATATTTGGCAAAAGCGTTAATGATTAAACGTTTTTGATCTGAAGCAATTACCTCTTGGTCAGCAATTCCTAAATCAATAATGCGTTTGTCGAAGAAAACGGCATTTTGTAGGAAAGGTAATTTGAACTTAATACCGGGAGTGTTAATCACCCGAATCGCCTCCCCAAATTGCAAGATCAACACTTGTTGTCTTTGGTCGATAGTGAACATCGAGTTGGCAAATAAGAGCAATGCTACTGAAAGCGTAATTAGAATTTTTTTGGTTTTGCTGTTCATATTTATTCCGGTTTTTTAGTTTGCTGTAAAGGCATGTCATTTAGTGGAAAATAAGGGATTACACCCGCCTTTCCTGCATTTTTATCAATCACTACTTTATCCATGTCGCGGTAAATTCTTTCCATGGTTTCCAGATACATTCTTTTTCTGGTAACTTCCTTAGCTTTGGAATATTGATTGTAAACCGAGACAAATCTTCCCGCTTCACCCTGAGCATTAGCTACAACTTGCTTACTGTAAGCCTCAGAATCTTCCTTAACTTGCGAAGCCATACCACGCGCTCTGGGGATAATATCGTTAGCGTAAGATTGAGCTTGGTTAATTTCTTTCTCCTTATCGGCTTTAGCGGTTTGAACATCGCGGAAGGCGTCGATTACTTGTAGAGGTGGATCAACGCGGCGTAGTTGCACTACCACAATACGAATGCCAGCGCCGTAAGAATCTAAAGTTTGTTGCAACAAATCTTTAGTTTCTAACTCGATTCTTTTTTTACCGTCCGATAAGACATCGGCAATTGGAGTGCGGGCAATAATTTCACGCATTGCACCTTCGGCGCTTTTGCGAATAGTTAAATTCGGTTCGGCAATATTGAAGACGTAATCTTTAATATCAGAAATTTGCCACTGTACTTGGAACTCAATATCTACGATATTTTCATCCCCCGTTAGCATCAGGCTTTCTGCGTCAAAATTTCTTTTGTCAGATTTTTTTAAGTTTGAAGAAAAGCCGAATTCTTCAGTGTTAACCGTGGTCACACTTTTTTTAATCACTTGGCCAAAAGGGTAAGGGATGTAGTAATTTAAACCGGGAGTGGTGATTGTGGAAAATTTTCCGAAGTAAAGTACTGCGGCATTTTCATCGGGATTTAATTTGTAAACTCCGAGGGTTAGCCAAAATAAAATTACACCGAGAACGATAAGCCCCGTAATTGATTTTGGAGTTTTGCTGGAAAGTTTTTTCCACTGATCGCCGCCATTGCCACCAAAAGTTTTCTTAAAAAAATCGTCAGCTTTTTTTAAGAAATCGTTAAAATCGATGTCGGGTTTTTGTTGTTGAGGTCTTTTTTGTTGAGGATTCTGTGGTTTTTCACCTTTATTTTCTCCACCATTATTTCCACTATTACTCCCACCATTATTCCATGGGCCCCACGGCCCGCCATTCGTAAAAACTTTTAACATTGCTGATTTGAAATATTGTTTTTGAAGAGAACAATATTATCTAGTGTCCGTGACTCTTTTTTCAATTAAAAAATTCAAAATGACCGAAAAAACTTTAGCCGACTTCATGCAACAAATTCCTGATGTTGTCGGGGTTAAAAAAATTATTGTCGTAGCTTCTGCCAAAGGTGGTGTTGGTAAATCAACAATCGCCTGCAATTTGGCTGTTAGTTTAGAGAAAATGGGCAAAAATGTGGCGTTGGTTGATGCTGATATTTACGGCCCTTCGATTCCGCATTTGATGAATTTGCAAGGCAAGCCCGAACAGCGCGATGGCTTGATTTGGCCTTTAATGTCGCATGGTGTAAAATGTATTTCTATTGGTTCAATGACCGATGCCAATTCAGCCGGCGTTTGGCGCGGGCCGATGGTGACTAAAATTCTTTACCAATTAATTCGCAGTGTGAATTGGAAAAGCGACAAGCATGAAGTTGATGTAATGATAATCGACATGCCTCCGGGAACGGGTGACGTTTATTTAAGCATGGCCGAAAAATTTCCACTGGCCGGAGTGGTGATTGTTTCAACACCACAAAGCCTTTCGGTGATTGATGTGGTGAAGTCGATTGATTGTTTTGAAAAATTGAAAGTTCCGGTTTTAGGGCTGGTGCAAAATATGTCTTACTTGGAAGTTGGGGGTGAGAGAAAATATTTATTTGGGAAGGATGGAGCAAAGAAGCTTGCAGAGAAAAGAGGAATTCGGTTTTTAGGTGAGGTGGCTATTGAGCAGGAGATTGCAGATTCAGCGGAGGAGAGGGTGCCGGTGGTTTTAAAAAACGCGGGGATTGCGAAGGTTTTTGAAAGTATTGTTGAGAATATTTTGTAGTGGGCAAGCCCTCTTTGAAAAAGAGGGAGGGAGCCGCGTTAGCGGCGGAAGGGTGATTTAAAAATGTGCAAGTTTCTGGATAAATCACCCGTCTGATCGCTTCGCGATCATCCACCCTCTTTTTCAAAGAGGGCTTTCCGCGCGGTTAACTTTTACTCTAGTGTTTATGATCGTGATGATGCTGATAAATCCCAATCTCACTCTTTTTTCCAAACAGTGATAAATATTCCGGATGCTGATTCACCGATTCCGGTGAGCCGTGGCAACACACGTGGTGATTAACGCAAAACACCACGTCGGTCTTTTGCATCACCGCGTGCAAATCATGCGAAATCAATAAAATTGCGCAGTTATTAGCTTTTCTTATTTCGTCAATAATATGGTAAAAATCTTGTGTTGCGGCGATATCCATATATTGCGTTGGCTCGTCAAGTACTAGTAAATCAGGGTTGTT
>CANGQE010000079.1 GCA_947455845.1 Rickettsiales bacterium | reverse complement strand
TCAGCAGCAGACTTCGCACTCACTACCGGCTTTGATTTAGAAAACTCAGTTTTAGAAGAAAAACTACCGCAAGCATTAGACGCAAAAAAATACAATCTGCCCTTGATCTGCGTCAATCCAGACTTAATTGTAGTAAAGCAAGATGGTTGCGAAATGATCTGCGCCGGCACTTTAGCTCGTGAATATCAAAGGCTCGGCGGCCAAGTTATTAACTACGGAAAACCTTTTGCCGCAGTTTATAAAATGGTTTGCGAAATTTTTAATAACCCTGAAAATAAAAAAATCATCGCCGTTGGAGATGGGATGGAAACTGACATTAAAGGAGCTAGCGATTTCGGAATTGACAGCCTTCTTGTAACAGGTGGAATCCTTGCCAACTCGCTTGGCATCAGCTACGAACAAACCGCTGACCAAAGTAAACTGGAAACAGTTTGCAACCAATACCAACTTTTCCCTAAATTTGTAATTTCCAATTTAAAAATATGAGACGCCATTCAAGAAAAAAAAATTCTACTAAAGTCTTTATTGCCGCAACCCTAGTTGCCGCTATTGCCTTTGGTGCTTCCAACTATTTCTCCAATCAGTCAAATGATGTTGTAGTTGCTAAAATCAATAATCAGAAAATTTACAAATCTGAAATTGAGAAAAAATTACGCAGTGTTTTTGAAGGCCAAAATTTAGGTGCTCAAGACCAAGAAATGAAAGTTCCTGAAGTTGAAACTCTACCAAATGAAGTGTTAGAAATTCTGGTAAAAGAAATTTACTTAGAAAAAGAATTAACCAAAGAAGCCGCTAAATCAAAAGTATCTTCCGAAAAAGAAGTGAAAGACCGCATCCTTGAAGCAAAAAATAGAATTTTACGTCAAGCTTACGTTGATTCATTGCTAAAAGAAGAAATCTCTGACCAAAGAATCAGCGACAAATATTCTGAATTAAGCAACGAGCTTAACGGTAAAAAAGAATATTTAATTTCTCACATTGTTACCAAAACTAAGGAAGAAGCAGAAAAAATTTCACAAGATCTAAAAAACAAAAAATCTTTGAAATTTGCTGACGAAGCCAAGAAATCCTCAATCGACCGCGAAAGCGCTGAAAAAGGCGGCGACCTAGGCTACATCCTTGAGAACAACATGATTAAGGAAATTGCTGACGTTGTAGTTAATTTGAAAGCAGAAGATATTTCTGACCCAATTCAAACTAAATTCGGTTGGCACGTAATTAAGGTTTCTGATGTTCGTGAAGCCAAAGCTCTAGAGTTTGAAGCGGTAAAAGAAAATATCCGTGACCAATTAACTCAAGATGTTTTGAACGACATTAATGCCAAAATCACTAAAGGCGCTAAAGTTGAAATTTTAATCAAAGTTAAAGAACCAAAAGCTGAAGAAAAATCAAAAGATGCAGCAGCATCTAGTGAAAAACCAGCCGCAGTTGAAGCAGAAAAAACTCCTGCCGAAGCTGAAAAAACTCCAGCTGAAACAACCGAAACTAAAGCAGCTGAATCAACTGAAAAATCTGAAAAACCAGCAGAAAAATCTGCTGAGTAAGAATGAAAAACCATAAACATTCACACAAAAAACCAATCAATAATAATCGCAACAGCCACAATTCACAGCGCCCTGAGCCCAGTGAATTGTGGCTTTGTGGTAAGCATCCGATCTTTAGCATCCTCCAAAAAAAACGCCGTAAAGTTTTTGAAATTCTAGTTACACAAAACACTGCCGACGAATTAGAAAATTTTCTTACTAAAAATTCCCTCACTAGCCTGCGCCCTTTGGTAAGGCTTTCTGACAATGAGCGCATTGAATCTCTTGTTGGTAAATTTTCAGTGCACCAAGGCATCGCTGCTAATTGTTCCAAGCTACCCACTAAAAATCAGAACGAACTTTTGCAAGAATTAGAACGCTTCAAAGAAGGCGAACAACTTCCAACCTTGCTTCTACTAGACCAAATCACCGACCCGCACAACGTTGGCGCCATTATTCGTAGCGCCTGTGGCTTTGGCGTAAAAAAAATAATTTTCTGCGAACACAGCGCCCCCAAAGAAAATTCCACAATTGTTAAAACATCAGCGGGAACCATTGACAATGTTGACTTGATAGTTGTTACAAATTTCAGCAACCTGCTCGAAAAACTAAAAAAAATCGGCTACTGGTGCATCGGCCTAGACGGCAATACTAAAACCTCAATTACCAGCGTTAAAGGCTACCAAAACATTGCTTTAATCGTTGGCTCCGAAGGCGACGGCATTCGCCCTTTAGTGAAAAAAAACTGCGACATTTTAGCCCGAATTGACATTGATTCGGAAGTGGAAAGTTTAAATGCATCAGTTGCAGCAGCGATTGCTCTTTACGAACTGTCGAAGAAAGTTAACAGTTAGCAATTAACAATTAACATTTGACGGTAAAAAGAGTCCGCAACCAACTGTTAATTGTTAACTGCTAACTGATAATTGTTTAAAATATGAACTACCAAAACATTGCCGTAATCGCCGCTAAAAACAACCGCGACGCCATTAGCCGCAAAGACTTCCTCGTGCAAAAATACAACTTCACCGACCTCACCTACGACCACCCAAAAACCACCAATATTGACCTCGTAATCGCCATTGGTGGCGACGGTTTAATGCTGCACATTCTCCACCAATTTGAATCACACCCCGTCGCAATTTACGGCATTAATTGCGGTACTGTCGGGTTTTTAATGAATTCATTTCGGGAAGAAAATTTTTTAGAAATAATCCAAAGCGCCAAAGAATCCAAGATCTACCCCATTAGAATGAACGTCACCGACATTGACGGCAAAACTCACAGCCACATTGCAATCAATGAAGTCGCCCTTCTACGTCAATCCAGCCAAGCCGCTAAAATTAAAATCGAAATTAACGGTCAGGAAAGAATCAGCTGCCTCGCCGCTGACGGCGTATTAGTTGCAACCGCTGCCGGCAGCACCGCTTACAATTTTTCCGCCGGTGGACCAATCATTCCTTTCGGCTCAGAAATTCTCGCCCTCACCCCAATCAGCCCCTTCCGCCCCCGCAATTGGAGCGGCGCGCTTTTACCGGCAAGCACTAAAATAAAATTAGAAGTTCTAAATCCCACTTCACGCCCAACCAGCGCCACCGCTGATTCTAACGAAGTTAGAAATGTCAGAACAGTTTCAATCTTCGAAGACCGCTCAATTGCTTTTAAGATTTTATTCGACCCGAATCACTCTTTGGAGGAACGGATTATTCGGGAACAGTTTACGCATTAAACTTGGTCTAAAGCCCTCTTTGAAAAAGAGGGTGGATGATCGCGCTAGCGATCAGACGGGTGATTTGCCCGTCACTTACTCATTTTAAATCACCCTTCCGCCGCCTGCGGCGTCTCCCTCCCTCTTTTTCAAAGAGGGCTTTAGACCGGTCCTAATAAACCTCCACCACCCCCAAATCCAACAACTGCTGATTCAAATAAACCCCTTCCTCCGCCACTTTCTGCGGATCTTCTTCACCTTCCCAACCCAAAAAAACATCCGCCACGTAGCGTCCGTAAATGTCGGTCTTGTTGGTTTTAATCACCAGAAAAGGCACGTTCTTTAAAATTCTTTGCAAGGCCTCACAACTTTCTTTCCCTGCCTCTGTCGCCAATTCTGGCGCAGCAATTTTTGCCAGTCTTAAAATTTCTTTGTGCTTAATTTTAAATCCCAAGTCCAAAGTTACGTGCACAGTGTCCCCGTCAACCACGCGGTCCAAATAAGCTTTGTAAGTGTGCAGCTGCTTCGAATCTAAATCCGATTTTTTCAGCGCAAAACCCATCCCCTTCTTCACCGACTGAAATACCCCCTCACCGGTAAATTTAGTTTTTATTTCACTAAAAATATTGAAGCCACAATCAATGTAGGATTCATTGGAATCGGGGAAGGTGGCTAGTTTGTAGGTGAAAAGTTGGCCTCGGGTAATTGCTAATTTACTAGTTTTTTTCTTACGCGGTTTTGATTTGGCGATTTCGTGCTGGAGGTCGTTGGCTTCTAAATTATTTTTTACTGTTAGATCTTCGAGATATTTGCGCTTCTCGTCATTAGTCACTGAAGCTAGGGTGCGGTAGTGACTCCAACTTAGGTCACTTTCATCTTTTGGTAAAGTTGGGTAGGTTCTGTAGAAGCTGCGCATTTGGTACAAAGCTCGTTCTTTAATCTGAGTATCCTTTGCTAGCTGTTCAAACAATTTCTTTCCGTATTCAGCACGATTATTTTTTAGTAAATGCTGGTCAATTATTTTTCCAATTTGCCAACTCATTACCACTTTCTCACGGTTCACGGTTTGAACAATATTTTGCTCAGTTTTTTTGATTGTTTGCTGAACTTTTAGCAACAATTTGGGTAGTCATTTAGAGTGATTTTCATTTTTTAACCCCTGATTTTATTGGTCAAAAGCCAATTTTGCACACGTGTGCAAAATTCAGTTTTAGGAAAGCCCTCTTTGCACAATTGCTTTAGCAATTGCGCAAAGAGGGCTTGGATCGTGCATTAACAAATTTACTTAAAACGAATGTTTGACTTTTCCTAAACCATTCCTAAAGTGCCGCGCCTCTTCGAAAAGTTAAACAATGGGTCTGTAGCTCAGTTGGTTAGAGTGCGCGCCTGATAAGTGCGAGGTCGGTGGTTCAAGTCCACCCAGACCCACCATTGTTTAAAAAAGCGGCGTCTTGCTGCGAACTTTTACCGTTAAAAAAAATTTTAAAACGCACGTACCGGATGTACGCTTGCCTTTTAAAATTTTTTTTAACGGCAAAATTTCACAACAATACTTGCTTTTTTCCTCCCCTCACTTCCCCTCTTTCTTAATTCCTAATTCTTACTTCTTAATTCTCCTAAATTCTCTCAATAATTTCCGCGAATAAACTTGCCGGCAAAGAGCCTCCAGTGATTTTGTTGGTTGGCGAATTGTCGTCGTTTCCGATCCAAACTCCTACTACAAATTCGTCGTTAAAGCCCACAAACCAAGCGTCGCGGAAGCTTTGGCTGGTTCCCGTTTTACCGTGAATGTTACGCCCTACGTTGGCGTGTTTACCGGTACCGCTGGCTACTACTTCGCGCAGGATTTTTTTAATATTTTCTGCAGATTCTTCGGAAATTACTTTGTCTAAGCCGGAAGATTCACGTTTGTAGAGTAGTTTATTTTTTTCATTTCTTACTTCCAAAATCGAAAAAGGAATTACGGGTTCACCGCCATTGGCAATGGTGGCGTAGGCGCTTGTAAGCTCTAGTAAACTTACTTCGGTAGTGCCCAAAGCAATTGTGGGGTCGTCTTTGTCGATTTTGGAAAGAATACCGCATTCACGCGCAACTCTTGCAATCTCGCCACCACCAACTTTGCGTGCTAGTTGAATTGAAACCGAATTTAGAGAATTAGCGAAGGCTTGCTGCAAAGTTACTTCACCTAAATAACGGCTTTCGTAATTGTCGGGAAGCCAAGTACCAATGTTGATTTTTTTGTCTTCGAAAGTGTCGTCAGGCTCCATTCCATCTTCAAAGGCTGCGAGGTAAACGAAAGTTTTAAAGGCCGAACCCGCTTGTCTTTTGGAGTAAACGGCGCGGTTAAATTGACTTTTTTGGTAATCCTTACCGCTCGACATTCCAAGCACCGCGCCCTTCTTGTCCATTACCACCACGGCTACTTGAGAATTACCGATTTTTTTAGCATTTTTTTCGGTAAAATTATTGAGTACGTCTTCCATTTCCGCCTGAACTTTTTCATTCAAGCTGCTGGTGATTTTAATCACGCTTTCGCGTAAATCTTTTTTAGGTAAAAATTCCGGAAATTGTTCGTAAACAAAATCAGCAAAATAAAGGCGTTGCGAATTGTCCACTTTGTAATTTGGTTCTTGGTCGAGCTGTTTCAGATTTTTCTCGTCCAAAAACCCCGCGTCAATCATGCTTCCAATAACCACGTCAGCGCGCTCTTCGGCTAATTCCTGATTATTTTTGGGAGACAATTTAGAAGGCGCTTTTAAAACACCGGCAAGCAAAGCTGATTCGCGCAAATTTAAATGCGAAACTTCTTTGCCGAAATAATGTTTGGCGGCATTGCCAACGCCGTAATTGCCCGATCCGAAATAAGCGCGGTTAAAATAAAAAGTTAAAATCTGCTCTTTGGTAAAATTGCGCTCTAACTGAACTGCCAGCAAAATTTCCTGAATTTTTCTTTTAAAAGTTCGCTCTGATTTTAGAAAAATTAATTTAGCTAATTGCTGAGTAATTGTACTACCACCTTGCACAATGTGACCGGCACTTTGATTGACGTAAGAGGCTCGTAAAATACCAAAAATATCGACCCCGTGGTGGCTGAAAAAACGGCGGTCTTCGGTTGCCACCACTGCGTTAATCAGGTTTTCCGGTAATTCGTAAAAACTTACTTCACTGCTGTAAATCTCGCCGCGATTAGTAATGCGCGAGCCGTTAGCGTAGTTAATTTGGACAATTTGTTTGCCACCTTTAGTTTCTAAATCGCTTAAACTTGGCAAATCTTTGAAGTAGTAAAACAAAGCTATTGCCGCAAAAGTCGCGATCCAGATTGAGAAAAAAAATCCCCACTT
>CANGQE010000078.1 GCA_947455845.1 Rickettsiales bacterium | reverse complement strand
TTGAGATTCGTTTAAAGCGGGATAGCCTCTTGGCATAATTTCTCCTTAAAATTGATGGATTAAAATTAACCAGCGAAAGTGAAAACTTAAGCTGGGATTTCATCAATTTGAGGAGGGAGAGAGTGTCTTAAAAAATGGGGGCATTGCCGCAGGGGGAAGACAGAAACATCATGGCCAAAACAGCTCTAAAAATTCTGCAAGAAATAAGTGTTTTGCTTGGTGAAACTAAGCTAGAAAAAAACTACATTCCAAATACTGATCCGATATTGGGCCACGATACATCCCGACTAAATATTTTTGGTGGTTATGAAAAAGACAATCACCATTTTTTAGAATTGGGAATAAGTCCGGCATATCATGAATTTTTGGATAACAGTCTTGGTTTTTTAGAAGGCTCGCAAATTCAATTGCTGGAATGAAGCGTCAGATATTATAGTGATGAAAATGAGTTTGAGTTTAATCATCTCAGCCTGATCGACATCAAATCGCACTCGGCGCGCAACCTCTTTTTCAAAGAGGGCTTTTCCGAAAATTATTTCCCCAACTCCACCTTCGCTTCGGCAAGATCTTTTTGAAAATCTTTATTTTGCGATAACCCGCCCACAATCAACAAAGCCAGTTCTCTGCCGCCTTTAAGATCCTGTTGAAAATGCATTCCGACCAGCACGCGATGCTGTGCGATTTTTTCGGCGCCGGCATAAAATTCGTCGCGGCGTTCGGGAATTAGCAATGCTAAAATATGGGCGATGACGTAGCTTCCGCAAGTATGTCCGCTCGGATAAGAGGGATTAGTGTGACCTTCGATCAGCGCCTTAATATTTTTATCAACTTGGTAAGGTCGTTGCATATTGTAGAAACCTTTCACATATTTAGTAACTTCTTTGGAAGTAGAGTTGGTGCGGTTTAGAAGGTTATGTAATTTTGGATAGTTCTGCGCAGTTAAATTCTCATCGAAAAAATGCACAAAATGCTCAGTATCAAAATGACGTTCCAACAAAGCCTGCTCAACTTCTTTTTTATCAGCATTTTTCTGCAGTTTGATGATGGCTTTAACTTCTTCTTTCCATAGCGCACTATCCTTTGTCAACGGCGCAGAAATTAGAGTTGGCGGGATTGAGTTTGCGGCTAAGTAAGTTTGAGCTTGGCTCGGAGCGCTTAAAAAATAAGCCGCAAAAAATACTGTTAGTAATTTGTAGTGATTCATAAGGGTGGAAAAAAATGTGAAAAAAATTTGCGCGGATTAAAAATTATCTTGAAAAAAAATCAATGTGCCAGCTGAGACCAGAAACTTAACAAACCCACACACTTAAGTGAGCATAAAATTTAAACCAGTAAATCCTGATATTGCTTGTTCCTGCGCAACCAAGTTGCTGCATAGCCGCAGATCGGATTAAGCTTCATTTTATTTTTCTGCGCCAATTGGGCAATTTCTTCCATCAACTTTCCTGCGGCTCCGCTGCCGCGCAATTCTTCAGGCGCGTAAACGTAATCGATATTGAGAATATTTACCTTAACGTGGTAATTGGCGTAAACAATTTTGCCGTCGATTTCTAACTCGTAGCGTGAAAGCTCTGTGTTATTTTTCATATTTTCTCGGTTATTTGAATTGAGAGTTGTCCTAGATATCACGCACTCTGAATTTTTAAGCAATAATCAGTGGAGGTTTAATTTAGGAAAAACAACATAAGGTTGTATTTTACCTACCATAAATGAGTGATTTAGTTTGTATGAAAAAGACCGTTAGCTTTGGCGAGAAAAGTGATTTGGAGTTGGCAGTAAGAAATAACACAAAGCGAGGAAGCCTAAGCCAGCTTACAAAATCTGAATCATCTGAGGAAGCAGAATCAATATTTAATGCGGGGCTGAATTTAGAAATAGAAAGAAAATTTATTCCGCTATTCTCGGCAATTGCCACTAAAGAGTCTGAGAGGGTTGTGACTGAGGCTTTGGTTAAAATGTTGGAGGTGGTAAAAGATAGCGAGGATAGTGAAACAAAAAGTGCGCTGCTGTTTTTTTGTGAATTATTATTGTTAGAAAAAAATCCGTTTCGAAAAAAAGAATGGCAGAATATTAGAAGTAGCTTGGGAGTTACTGACACAAAATTGGATCAATGTTTAGAAGATCTGGCGCAGCAAGTTGCTAAAAGTGGTAGTCCAAATATTCAAGAGGCTTTTGCGGGCTACAATACAGCTTTAGAGGCTAACGAGAAAGATGCTTTTGAAAGCGAATTGCAGCTTTACATAGCTGAAGAAGAGAGAGTCCAACTGCATATTTCTAACTTAGAAAAAGAGGCTGAGCAAAATCAAGCTGATCAAAGTGATGATTTCTACTTCGCAGAAGAAAGTAATATTCAAGATGATATTGCGATGTGGCAGCAAGCTTTAAAAAAAGCCCAAATAAGTAAGTTTATTTATTTGGTAAATAGTCAGGAAGAAGGGATCTCTCAGAAATGTGCCGCGCTTAAAAATTTTTACCAAGAAAGAAATTTGGAAATTGCTGAAGAAGAAGCACCAAGGCGACCGGATTTAAGATCTAGAATAATTAAGGCCGAAGAAGAATTTGAAATTCAAAAGCTGCAATCACAATTTAATGGTGAGCTTATTAAGCTAATTAGATCTTCTTATGAACTGGCAAGAGAGTTTGGAGATGATTTGGAAAATGAAGAAAAAAAGTTTGAGATAGCACAAAATCTGCCCCTTCTAGAGAAAGAAATTTCTTACCTCAAGCGTGTTCAAAGCAATCCGGATCAAGAGGCAGAAAGCTTTAATGACGAAATTGCCAAATACATTACTGAAGGTTGCCAAGAGGCCAAAAATAATTTGTGTAAATCTGTGCAAGCCAGTGCTGACAATTTGATTAAATTTGAATTTATTGAATGTTTGAAGGCGGGTAAAAATTTTAGTGACGATCGTCATTTTGCTGCGGCAATTGAGGGTAATCTAGAGATTAAGAAAGCGCTGTTAGACTTTGACAATGCATCTTTGGATGAAGTTAAGGAAAGCGAGAGAGAGCAAAAAATAAAAATTAATCAGCAAAAGGGTAAAATTATTGCGGCAGAGTTGGCGCTGTTAGAAATAGAAGATTCTGACTTGCGTAAGCAAGTATTAGAGGAGCTAGAGCAAGAGCGGCAAATTCTTATTTCAGCAGAAGAAGATTTTGTCGATCGGCGAATTGAAAACTTTCTGGATAGAGAGTGGAAAAGAGCGGAAAAAGAAATGGATTATATTTCTTCCAGTTATGCCGCGGCAAAAGATCAGTCTAAGAGTAGGGTTAATAAGTTTAATATTACGATTAAAAGTTTGGAGGAGTCGGGGAATAAAGATGGTTTGGCGCTGCAGCAATATTGGTTAAAAGCAAGAGAAACTGAATTGCAGAAAATTGAAAAAGCAGAGGAAAAGAAATTGCTGATTTGCGAGCTAAAATGCAGCGAAGAAATTAGTGCTTTTGACCAATTATCTTCTTATCCTTTAGCAGGTAGAAAGTTCAGTAATATTTTGGCGGAAGAGTCGGAAAGAAGGGTAGGTTTAAAAGAAGAACTATCTTCTTTGGAAGCTGACTTGGTTATTTTAGATAGGCGCAGTTTGCGGCTTAAGAAGCGGGAAAAAGAGATTAAATTAAACGACCAAATTCAAGAATTTGAAGGGCAAATTCGCAGCAATAGCAGGGCGGATAATTTAGAACTTTCTGATGCCAAAATTATTTTGTGTAACCAGATTCGAGATTGCGACGACAATAAGGCAAAAAAATTGCTGATTAGCTATTTGGAAGAATCAAGAGCAATACCTTTTAAAGAGTTGCCCGACAGTGCCATCGGATTTCAAGATGCCAATATTCGCAAAATTTTTATTAATTACGAATTAGCGATTACCGGTAGAAATATTGCTGGAGAAAATTTGGAAGAAGCACAAGTAAATCTGATAAAGAATCGAATAGAAAGACGCCTTGCAGGTGAGCAAAAAGCTTACGACCATGAGCTGGTTTTTTTGATTGCAGCGCTTCCTAGATCGAAAACTGATTTTGATGCAACCTTGTGGGAAGAGGCTGATAAAATAAGGCCAAATCAGAAAGAGTTCGTAAGTTTGCCCAGCCGGTCTCCCAAACAATCGGCGGTAACAAGTTTATCTCTGAGTGATCTACATAAGTGGAAATGACGCGCAGATTATCGTCTCTGTTTTTAGCTAAGAGCCAAGCGCTACTTTGTAAGTTTCAAGGCATCTTGCTCGCGCAAATTTATGATCAACCATAGGTTTTTCATAAGACTTATCCTGAAATTCGGGAACCCATTTTTTGATATATTTAAACTCCGGATCAAATTTTTCCGTTTGGCTTTCAGGATTAAAAATTCGGAAGTAAGGGGCGCTGTCACAACCACTGCCTGCAACCCATTGCCAGCCTCCCACGTTGCTTGCCAAGTCGTAATCAAGAAGTTTTTGCGCGAAATATTTTTCTCCCAATCTCCAGTCAATTAAGAGATGTTTGCATAAAAAGCTGGCAACAATCATACGCACGCGGTTGTGCATGAATCCGGTTTCATTAAGTTCGCGCATTCCGGCATCAACAATCGGATAGCCGGTTTTTCCTTCGCTCCATTTTTTGAATTCCTCTTCATTATCGCGCCATGTTATTTTGTCGTATTTTGGTTTGAATGACTTAGTGGCCGAATCAGGGAAATGGTAAATTATCATTTGGTAGAAATCGCGCCAGATCAATTCATCAAGCCATTTTTCACTTATGGATGAGGCGATTTGGCAGAGTCGGCGAATGCTGGTTGTTCCAAAGCGCAGATGTAAGCTCAAGCGGCTAGTGCCTTTGATGCTAGGAAAATCGCGGTTTGCAGCGTAATTTTCAATTGTGTTTACGTCTATTTCACAGCTTGGAAAATAAGAAAAATCAAAATCAGAAAAACCGATTTCAGAAATTTTAGGTAGTTCAAATGGTGGGCAACAATAAAGGTTTTTTAAGTAATTTTCGCTGGGATATTTTTTTAAGAAAAATTCATTAGCAGTGCTTTTCCACTTTTTACTGTAGGGCGTAAAAATGGTGTAGGGCTTGCCGTCACTTTTGAGAATTTCATTTTTTTCAAAAATCACATGATCTTTGCGGCTTTTGAAATCAATGCCCTGAGATTTTAAAAATTCATAAACTTCCTTGTCGCGTGCCCGAGCAGATGGCTCATAATCACGATTGGCAAACACTTCTGCTACATCATATTGAGTATTTTCAGCGATTATTTTCTTAAAAGCCTGAAGTGGGGTTGTGTGAAAAACCTGAAGTGATGATCCGTAATTTTCCAGCTCATTCTTCAGACGCGATATTTCGCGATAGATAAACAAAACACGGGCATCTTTTTTATCTGCAAGATGCTCAAGAATATTAGTATCAAAAATAAAAACCGGCAGAATTTTATTTCCCGACTTTAATGCTTGCCACAAGGTGGCATTATCTTCTAGCCGTAAATCACGGCGAAACCAAAAAATCGAAATCTTTTCTTTAATCATTACTACTAACAAAATTGATATGTTGTGTCTAGAGCTTGGGGATCAATCTAAACAATGAAGCTGTAGGTTTTTAAAAAGAAGCAAAAAAAGAAAAGGAGCCTGACCCCTTTTCTTAATCGCTTGACTGTTAACCAATAAACTTGAATACAAACGCCTAAAGCGCAAATCTCAGAGCCAACCTTGCCATTCTAATTGAATCAAAACATGACAAAACAACAAATCACTTCAGCTGATATTGACACTCTTAAAGTGAATCTTGCTCAACTTTCACTTGATGCTGGAAGCTATCATCGCCACCTACTCTCCTGGATGCGGGATAATGGCGCCAGTGTATCCATTCAAGACTTAGAGCAAGAAATCTTGCCATTGGCCAGCAAGAATGGCTTTAAAGATCTGCCGGAAGAAGTAGCTGAAACTTGGATGAATTGTAATTCAGCTAACTTCGAAGACGTTAAAAATAAAATTTTACCAGCTTGTAAACAAGACCACCTCAAGAGAGATATTTTGTGTCGTTTTATAACCGAAACTAAAAATAGTCCGATTGACATGGATACCTTTGTGGATCATCTGTTACCTACAATGCCGGTCACTTTCGGAAAACAGTTAGCATCGAGTTTTGTAGGGCGCCAGACTACAGAAAATAACACTATCAGCGCCAAAGACCTTAGGGACAAAATCTTTACTCTACGCGCTCACTCTGACCAACCAGACGAGAGAGATTCCGGAAGAAATTTAAATAATACTGAAAAATTATTGCTAGCAAAAATTTGGATGCAGCACCCTGAGAACCACCAGAAGAGCTCAGAAGCTAAGCTTAAAGATGCAGAAATATTGTTTCCTGAAAACGATGCAGCAAATCAATTAGCTGCAACTTGGCTAACATCGGAAATGGATCGCGATTTTATTCAATGGGTGACTGATAATTTAGACAATCATCACATAAATCTCGGCGACCTCAGAGTAATTCTGAGCCCGTCGCAAATCTAACCTCCCAAAAAATTTAAACTAAAAAAATCTAACTCAGAACTTTTAGAAATTTCTTACTCGATTTTTTTGGAATTTTTTTGATTTTTTCTGCGTTTTGGTTCGCAGTTTTGGTAATTCTTGGTTGTTTTT
>CANGQE010000077.1 GCA_947455845.1 Rickettsiales bacterium | reverse complement strand
TTAAGTCTATCGAAAAACGGGTTAAAGAATACGTAATTGCTTTCTTGCTCATTGAAGCTTTTGTAATCGGTTCCTTCTGCGCTCTCGACTTACTTTTCTTCTACATTTTCTTCGAAGCAATGTTGATTCCAATGTTCTTGGTAATCGGTATTTGGGGCGGCGAAAATCGTATTTACGCTTCTTACAAATTTTTCCTCTACACTCTTTTCGGTTCGGTTTTATTCCTAATCGCAATCATTGTAATTTACCTCTACACCGGCACTACTGACGTTCTCAGCCTCACCGCCGGCCTACCAAAATTCTTCCCCCTCGAATACCAAAAATGGTTGTGGTTGGCATTCTTCGTTTCTTTCTCGGTGAAAGTGCCAATGTTCCCTGTACACACTTGGTTGCCTGACGCCCACGTACAAGCACCAACCGCCGGATCAGTAATTCTTGCCGGTATTTTAATTAAGCTCGGCGCCTACGGTTTCATTCGTTTCTCTTTACCATTCTTCCCTGCCGCTTCCCAATTTTTTGCGCCAATGGTTTTTGCACTAAGCGTAATCGCCATTATTTACGCCTCCCTAGTGGCTCTAATGCAGAAGGACATGAAAAAGATGATTGCCTATTCTTCGGTAGCCCACATGGGTTTTGTAACTTTAGGTATTTTCAGCTTCACCCGCCAAGGAATTGACGGCGCAATAATGCAAATGATTAGCCACGGTATTGTATCTGCCGCGCTCTTCATGTGCGTTGGCGTAATCTACGACCGCCTGCACACCAAACAAATTTCTGACCTCGGCGGTATTGCCAGCAAAATGCCAAATTTTGCAATGTTGGCAATGGTCTTCACAATGGCTTCAGTTGGACTTCCGGGAACCAGTGGTTTCGTCGGTGAATTCCTCAGCATCATTGGCGCTTTCCAAGCTAATAAAATCGTCGCCATTTTAGCCGCCTTCGGTGTGATCTTAGGAGCTTGCTACATGCTTTGGTTGTACAAACGCGTTTGGTTCAGCGAAATTACCAACCACCACATTGACGAAGTTTCTGATTTAGGTAAGATTGAATTTTTCACTCTCGGCTTAATGGCAGTTTTTGTAATTCTGCTTGGCGTGTTACCAAATTTAGTTCTGAGTTTTTTTGAATTGCCGGTGGGTGATTTGATTAAACTGTTTTAGTAATTTTTAAAATAGATCCTGAAACAAGTTCAGGATGACACCGAGAGAGGGGCGAGCTTCCCCAAGACTCCGTCATCCTGAACTTGTTTCAGGATCTATTCTACCAGTAATAATTAAACAATCTTCCCAATGAACCTCTCCCTAATCTCCCCAGAAATCTCTTTATTCTGCGGCGCTCTAATCATTTTAATGACCGACGTTTTCCTCGGCAAAAAATTCAAAGAATTTTACTACGTCTCCCACCTACTTTCTCTAATCGTCTGCACAATCACCCTCTTCCTAATCATTGGAAACTTCGTCACCAGCGACGTAATTTTTAACCAAATGTTCGTCAGCAACTCTTTCACCTCTTTGGTCAAAGCCATTTCCGTAATGTTGCTCACCATTGTAATTTTAATGTCGCTCAACTTTGTTGGCACAATCAAAAAAATCAGCGCCGAATTCATTGCCCTACTAATGATCGCCACCAGCGGCGGGATGATTTTAATCTCCGCCAACGACTTTTTGGTTTTCTACTTAGGCCTAGAATTACAGGCCCTTTCACTTTACTTACTGGCCGCTTTAAACCGCCAATCCGCCAAATCTTCAGAAGCGGGAATGAAATATTTTATTTTAGGCTGCTTAGCTTCGGGCATTTTACTTTTCGGAATCACCTTAATCTACGGCTTCGCCGGCACCACTAACTTCAGTGCCTTAATGGAGCTTTACTACCACGTTCCCAATACTCCTCCTTCAATTCCGGTTGGCGTAATGTTCGGATTCATTTTGGTAATTACCGCAATGTTTTTCAAAATCTCCGCCGCCCCTTTCCACATGTGGGCGCCTGACGTTTACGAAGGTTCGGCCACTGTGGTTACCACTTTCTTTGCTACAGTAGTAAAATTCGGCACCGTTTTGGTTTTACTGCGCCTGTGCTCTAGCTTGTTAATCGGCTGGCCTGGTATTGACAATATTTTTGTTCTTACCGCAATCCTTTCTTTAGCAGTGGGCAGCTTCGGCGCGATTTTCCAAAAAAATCTTAAACGACTTTTAGCTTACAGTTCAATTGGCCACGTTGGTTTCATTCTTCTGGGGATGGCCGCCCTTAACCGCGAGGGATTTAACGCCTGCGTGCTCTACATGATTATTTACGCAATCATTTCGGTGGGTAGTTTTGGTTTTTTAACTTTGATTAGAAGCCCGAACTCCGAAACCGAAAGCGACGCCGAAAATGAAAAAATATTTAGCATTAACTCGCTTTCAGGATTAGCCAAAACTAACCCCGTAATGGCTTTCTGCTTGGCGACATTAATGTTTTCTACTGCCGGAATTCCACCACTTGCAGGTTTCTTTTCTAAATTCTACATCCTAGTTGCTGCCCTTGGTTCGGGTCTTTTAATTCCGGCAATTTTGGCAGTTTTATTCAGCGTAGTGTCGGCTTACTACTACTTACGAATCGTTAAAATAATGTATTTCGACGAACCCAAACAAATAATGACTCTCGACCAAGTTGGAAATGTTAAATTAGTGATTTTAGCCACCGCGATTTTCAACTTATTCTTCCTGCTATTTTTAAATTCGATTGTCGGTTCAATCACTAATTTCACGGTGCTTTAGATGAATCCAAAACCATTACTCTCGCGCAAAAAAGATGTGGCCTTAAAAGGTGAAATCACAGTTGCCGGTGACAAATCAATTTCGCACCGCTCTTTAATTTTTGCCGCACTGGCTCACGGAGAGAGCAAAATTACCGGCCTTTTGGAAGGTGAAGATGTTTTAAAAACGGCAGCCGCTCTGCGTTCAATGGGTGTTGAAATCGAAAGAAAATCTGATTGTTGGGTTGTAAATGGTTCAGGTGTCGCCGGATTAATGGAACCCACCGACGTGCTCGACATGGGCAACTCGGGAACCTCAGCCCGCTTAATGGCTGGCCTTGTTACACCTTACAACTTCACTTCATTTTTCACAGGTGACGCCTCACTACGCAAACGCCCAATGGGTCGCGTTTTTGAGCCAATCAAACAATTCGGCGCCCAAATAATTTCCCGCCAAAACGGCCTAATGCCTTTCGCCATTGTTGGCGCTAAAGATGCACTACCAATTGAATACACAATGAAAATGGCCTCGGCTCAAGTTAAAAGCTGCATTTTGCTTGCCGCCCTGACTACGCGCGGAACCACCACAATCATTGAACCGGAAAAATGCCGCGACCACAGTGAAATAATGATGCGTTACCTCGGCTTAAAAATTGCCACCGAAAATTTGAACAACGGCACCAAAATTTCTTACACCGGTTTGCAAGAATTTAACGCCAAAGATTTTGCCGTTCCGGGTGATATTTCTTCCGCCGCCTTTTTAATTGTTGCTGCCTTGTTAGTAAAAAATTCCCGCATCACCATTAAAAATGTTGGGGTTAATCCTTTGCGCGACGGTGTAGTTACTACTCTGCGCGAGATGGGGGGTAAAATTGAATTTTTAAATGAACGCGAAATCGGCGGCGAAAAAGTTGCCGATATTTTGGTGGAATCAAGTAATCTAAAAGGAATCGAAGTTCCCGCTGACCGCGCCGCCAGCATGATTGACGAATATCCGATTCTTGCAGTTGCTGCTGCTAATGCTAGCGGAGTTACAAAAATGAACGGCCTTGCCGAGTTAAAAGTAAAAGAAAGCAACCGCTTGTTAATGATTGCCCAAAACCTTGAGGCTTGCGGCGTCACATTAAAAATGGGCGACGATTTTTTAGAAGTTCAAGGCGGAATTAACCAACCAAAATCTGCTGTAAAAATCACCACCGCAATGGATCACCGCATTGCAATGTCTTTCCTCGTAATGGGTCTAATGCTAGAAAATGGCACTGAGATTGACGACGCTTCAATGATTGCGACGAGCTTTCCGAGCTTTGAAAAGATTTTTAGTGATTTTGGGTCAGGGTTTGAGGAAATTAAGAAGTAAGAAGTTAGAGTTAAGAGTTAGGTTTACCTAGAGTCATTACTGGCCTTAAGGGAATAATCGCCTCAATTAATTCTTACTTCCCTTCCTCTTCTCCAAATTCGGTAAAAACCAAGCCAATAAACCAATCGCCGGTAAGTAAGAGCAAATGTGGTAAACGTAGTTAATACTCGTCAAATCTGCCACCTTACCAAGCACCGCAGCTCCGACAGCAGCAACGCCAAAGGCAAAGCCAAAGAATAACCCCGAAACCATTCCCACCCTTCCCGGTATTAATTCCTGCGCGTAAACCAAAATTCCCGAAAAGGCCGAAGAAATAATTACCCCAATGATTACACTTAAAATTTCCGTCCAAAAAAGATTGGCGTAAGGCAACATTAAGGTGAAAGGCATTGCCCCTAAAATTGAGATCCAGATTACGGTTTTGCGGCCGAAGCGGTCGCCGACAACACCACCCAATATTGTTCCCAGTGCAACCGAGGCCAAGAAAATAAACAGGTGAATTTGGGCGCTACGTACGGAGAGATCAAAATTTTCCATTAAGTAGAAGGTGTAGTAGCTGTTAATGCTGGCGGTGTAGAAAAATTTGGAAAAAATCAGCAACATTAGCACCACAATTGAAATGGTGATTTCTCTTCTGGAGACTAAAAGTTTTTTACTCACCACCACTTTTGAAGCCACGTCTAAATGCGCCGCGTGGTACCAACGACCCACTTTGAACAACACAATAATTCCGACCAAAGCTAATACTGAAAACCACGAAAGGCTGAATTGTCCGCGTGGTAAAATAATGAAGGCCGCAAGTAATGGGCCAATCGCCGAGCCAATATTGCCGCCAACTTGGAACACTGATTGAGCGAAACCGTATTTGCCTTTGGAGGCGAAACGGGCAATACGCGAAGATTCGGGGTGAAAAATTGACGAGCCGGTGCCAACAATCATTGCCCCAAAAAGAATGGCGTAGAAGCTGGTGGCGCAGGAGAGAACTAACAATCCGCACAGAGTGAAACCCATTCCCAAAGCCAGTGAATAAGGCTGCGGTTTTTTGTCGGTGTAGTAACCGACAACCGGCTGCAGAATTGAGGCGGTGAATTGGAAAGCTAAAGTGATTAGCCCAATTTGGGCGAAGGTTAGGTTGTAGGATTCTTTGAGGATGGGGTAGATTGCAGGGATTAACGATTGCACCGTGTCGTTGAGGAAGTGGCAAAAGCTGATTGCGAGAAGAACAATGAAAGCGGGGTTTTTTTGGGAGAGTTTTTTTAGGTTCATTTGGTTTGGAAGTAATTAAAAAATTCGGTCTAGCTCTCTTGCGGGTCGGGGTTTACAACCCCGATCCTACGTTTGTGTCAAGCTCACCACATTGAAGTTGTTTTGATGCAAACATGTGAACGGGGTTACAAACCCCGTCCAGCGCAGAGTTAAAGATTACCGATCAAAAATTTAATTTTTCTATTCTTGGTTGACTTGAGCAATAATTCACTTTGTTCACCACCCTCACCCCAACCCTCTCCCCTCAAGGGAGAGGGAGTCAGACCGAGTATTTAAAAAAGACTTTCCACACTAAGCCGTAAATCAGGCACTGCCGTACATTCAAAGTCACGTCCAACATTCAAGCCACCAAGCAAGCGCACTTGCGGGTGGTTTGACTGTGCCAGAAACAAATCTTTCTTAAGCAATCCCGCATCCACCATTTGCGCCAAAAGCGGGTATTTTTCTAGTTTGAATTCAAAGCCTAAACAATTCACCGCGTAGTCACATTCAATTTCCTCGCCACGCGTTTCAATCAAAATTTTACCGTCTTTCTCCGAAATTTTTTTTACACCTTTTTTCTTAATTTCAATCTGCCCGCTGGCAATCATTTCCTCAATCAACTCAACCGAAGAAATTGGTGCACGGTGACGAAAAATATTCCAGTAAGGCAGTAAGCGCAAAAATAATTTTTTGTTTTTTTCGTCAAAATTCTGCCACAGTTCAACCGTGCTGTAGCGCACTGAATCAATGACGTGGCGTAAATCAAATTGGGGATTTTGGCGCAGGAAATTTCTGATTTTTAAGCACAAAAACAACAGGCCTTTTTTAGAATCTTGCGGCGCAATAAAATGGTGGATGGGCTGATGTTGAGCGAAATGTTTTTTAGGGAAATTACCACGACGCGAAATTACAAAGATTTTACCGGAGAAGTTTTTCTTTTTAAGACCGACGATTACGTCAACAGCGGTAAGGCCGGAGCCGATTAGACAGATTGTTTCATTGGTGAAAATTTGTTGGTGGAATTGTTGCGAGTCTTGGTTCCACAATTTTTTGACGAGGTTTTCGGAAGTGAAATCGAAAGGTAAATTGCTTTGTTTGAAGCTAGTGGCAAGCAGGATTTCACTAGCTTGGTAGGTGTTGTTACTACTTGTTGTAAGTGCAAAGTGAATAGATCCTGAAACAAGTTCAGGATGACGGTGGAGGGAAAGTTGAGAGTTACTGTAGCGCAAAGCTAAAGCATTGTCATCCTGAACTTGTTTCAGGATCTGTGTCACCTCCTCACTTACAAATTCAACC
>CANGQE010000076.1 GCA_947455845.1 Rickettsiales bacterium | reverse complement strand
GGCAAAGGTTGTGGGTTCAAATCCCGCCGGGTGCACCAAAAATCTATTAAGTCATTAAGGCCGCCCTTAATGACTTAATTCGACCCCTCTAAATCAAGGCTCGCCTTGATTTAAACTTTAGTGTAGGTTGTGGGTTCAAATCCCGCCGGGTGCACCAAAAATTCTACTCCGTTCTGTCATCCCCGCGAAGGCGGGGATCTAGTGGCAAATGTGGTTTTAATTTAATATTAATTATTATGACGCACAAAACTGTAACAGCGGCTCTGATAATAATCGGAGATGAGATTTTGTCAGGTCGGACTCAGGATGAGAATCTCAATTTTTTGGCTCGTGGTTTAAGTGAGATTGGGGTTAATTTACATGAAGTGCGGGTTATTCCTGACAATGAAATTGAAATCATAGAAGCGGTGAATGCCATGCGTAAAAAATATGATTATGTTTTTACCAGTGGTGGCGTTGGACCAACTCATGATGACATAACCTCATTGGCAATTGCTAAAGCATTTGAGGATACGTTGGTAAAAAATGAAGAGGCGATGCAGCTTCTGTTAAAATATTACGGCGAAGAAAACTTGAACGAAGCGCGCATGAAAATGGCTTTAGTGCCTAGCAAAGCAAGGTTGTTAAAAAATGAAATTTTATCACCTTCAGGTTTTGCTGTTGAAAATGTTTTTGTAATGGCTGGTGTACCGAAAATTTTTAAAACAATGGTTGAGTCGGCCAAAAAAGAAATGTTCGGCGGTAAAAAAACCAGATCTCAGGAAATAAAAATTTCCCTAACCGAAGGAATTATTGCTAAAGATTTTTTTGATCTACAGCAGAAATATCCGCAGGTGGTAATGGGAAGCTATCCTTCCGATAACGGCACTTCTCTGGTATTTCGCGGTATTGATTATGATTTAATCGATCAATCAGTTAGTGAAATGATTGAGATTGTACAAAAAATACAAAAAGATTCGGTACTTGCGATTGTTAAATCAGAATAAGCTCGACGAAATATAATTATCTGCCCAACGGCTATAAACCTATTCTTATAAATGGAACAAAAGCTCGAAGAAATCACAAAAGAAAGCCAAGAAGAAGCGGATGAATATTTTGAATTTATTAAATCATCTGTGGCTAATGGTAGCTATTTTAAAGATGCCGTAAATTGGTATTTTTTCCGTTATGTGACGCCAATTTGTGATCGCACAATGCTGATTTTTGGTGCGATGCTTGCTGCAGTGGTGTTGTATTTTTTGATACAAATGGTGCAAAGCGCTTTTCCCTTAGTTGAAGAAGTTCCGGTATTTATCAAAGCACAAGATCAGTCAGTTTCCTTTCCCAACCTAGTCGCCTTGAAGCCAAGAAAAGGTGATGCGGGCTACGATCCTTCGGTTAAAACTGTGGATGAGGCAGTGGCAAAATATTTGATTGCAACCTACGTCGAAGATCGGGAAGGCTTTGATTTTAGCAAAGCAGAAATTTCCGACGTTAATAATAAATTTAACCGAGTCAGGAACACCTCATCAGCTGCGGAATATCGAGTTTTTCAACTAATAATGAGTAAGGATAATCCTGACAGCCCAATCAATCATTTTGGTCAGTCCGTCAGTAAAAGAGTTGAAATTGAATCGGTAAAATTAGTGCAAAAAGAGTCACAAAGTATTGCTATTAAGGCTCGTGAATATCTTACTAATAAAATTCCTACCGAAGCTGAAGTTAGGTTTTATACTGTAACAAGGGTTAAGAGTGTCGAAAGCAGTACTCCTACAGAAACTAGAGAGCGCTTCATCGTTAAAGTTAGCTTTATTTTTGGCGGCGTAAATAAAGAAGGGCATGGGATGCTAAATTTTAATGTTAACGGTTACAAACTTTACAAAGTAAAATGAGAAAATTTTTATTCCTCTTTCTTGCAATCTGCTCTCTGTCTTCTTTGGCAGAGGCTTCACAATTTCCTCGCTATTTGGGCACTGAAAAAAAATTCAGAAGTTACATTTACAATCCTAACGATGTTTATCGCTATCTCGGGCACTACACCTATCAAGGTTTTATCGAGTTTGAAGAAGGCGAAACTATCGGCACAATTTCGATGGGTAATCCTTCTTTGTGGTTGTTTGAACATTTAGGAAATCGTCTATTTTTAAAACCTGTCGGTGAAGATAATTCCGAAACCAACATGACGGTAATTAGTAGCAAGCGGGTTTACCATTTTGAGTTGATGGCCAAAGAAGCTAAGGGAATTTCGGACAAGGATTTAATCTTCGTCGCTAAATTTGTTTACCCTGACGAGAAAGATAAAAATATCGTGTCATTTCCAAAAGTTACACTCTCGGATGAGCCCGACATGCGCGATCTCTCAATTTATAATTTCAATTACCAATATACGGGAGAGCCTTCAATTGCTCCGGCGAAAGTCTTTGATAATGGTGAATTTACTTACTTCCAATTCGCCAAGAAAAATGCTGAAATTCCGGCGGTATTTAGTGTTGATTCCAGTGGTTTCGAGTCGTTAGTTAACT
Organism: Rickettsiales bacterium; assembly: GCA_947455845.1. Taxonomy (GTDB): domain Bacteria; phylum Pseudomonadota; class Alphaproteobacteria; order Rickettsiales; family UBA1997; genus UBA2645. The sequence goes on along the minus strand of CANGQE010000076.1, from coordinate 4,325 downwards.
TCAGATCAGCGGGTGCTTACATCATCGTTGAGCGCGTGTCGCCACAATTTACTTTGCGTAATGGCGACGAGATTGTCTGTGTTTACAACACTAATCTTTACGTCAATGGCCGCGTTAAGCAATCAACTTTGAAAAGCAAGGATGGCACTCCTAACGTAACTCATTTCCAAAATCCCAATGAGCCGCAACAAGTGCCAAATATAATGCCTAACCTAGATCTGAAGCGTCCAACTCAATAGGTAAAAGAATGAGTAAACTTCCAATTACCCCGATGAGCACGGTTCAAGATCTAGCAAAGCATTCTGATGCTTTGCTGGGGGTGGTAATTGATTCTGCTGAAAATTCTAGTCGGACGGATAACTCGTCAGTTAATGCGGTGTTAGCGACAATGGTGCAAAGAAATAACCCCGCTTTTGTTGCGGGGGCTTACGCCTCAGCTCCTCTAAATTGGCTAAAAAATAAAGTTTTTGCTGCGGAAGATAAACCAACAAATCGCAGAAAGTTAAGAATTGTAACAGAAGGCTCATCGCAGCAACAACAGCAAATAAAATCCCTGCAAGATGCGATTGCTACAGATGCTAATAATCCCGTCTTATATTCCCAATTAGGCAGAATTTATTTGGAGACCGGCAATAGCAGCTCGGCTTTAGATTGTTACAGCAAGGGAGTGGTCAAACTTAAAGATACTGATCCTACAAGTTTAAAAGTTGAAATGCACAAGGGTAGGGCGATTTCTTTGATTGATTCAGGTAATTCTAAATTGGCAAAACGAGATCTGGACTACGCCATCATCCTTGCACCGCAAGATTCGGTTTTATATCGCAAAAGAGGTGTGGTTTTTTACGAAACGCAAGGCTTCCGTAAGTCGGTAGCAGATTTCCAAAAAGTAAGAGATTTGGAAGGAGCAGAGTTCTCTTTGAGTAAAGCCGGTTACACGCAAGATTTTGCTGTGGAAATGAAGAGTTTTTTTAGCCAAGGTAAATTTAAACAATCTTCAGATTTATGTAATGAGTTAATAAAGCATGATCCGGAAAATGGCTCTTTGCATTATTTTAAAGGGCTATCTCTCAGCTATTTAAAAAAACCGGAAGAGGCACTCAAAAGCTTTGATCAAGCGATAAAACTTGACCCTAATGATTTAGAGTGGCGTTACCAATCCGGCAAGACAGCATTGACTTTAAACCGCCCTGAAGAAGCGATTCAACATTTACTGGTAGCGGTTAAAGATCCTACTCGATTCACTGCCCAATATGAATTAGGTAACGCTTATATAAAGATGGGAGATTATGCCAAAGCCTTTAAGGCTTATGACGCCGCATTGGATCTGGCGCTGAATGAATCTTTTAAAGAAAATAAAGGGCACGTGATTTTTTGTGTCGAACAAATTGCGGAAAAGACCAGTGATTTTGAAGCGTCCGCTAGTGGTGAGATGGCGCAAAGTTTAAGAAAAAAATTACTTCAGATAATTCCGGACAAGGAAGTGAAAAAGTCGGTAATGATTGAAGATAGCGAAGATAGTTTATTTTCTAGGGTACAAAAACTTATTGCGGGACGTAAATTTAAGGATGCCCTAGAAGCGTGTGATGAGTTATTAGAGGTAAATCCCAACGGGCCGACTTATAATTATTTCAAGGGATTAGCTCTTACTCGTTTAAAAAAATATGAAGAAGCGTCTAAAAGTTTTGATCGTGCTCTCGAACTTAATTATGATAATGCTGACCTATATTATCAGGCTGGATATGTCGCTGCACGCTTAGGTAAAAGCAATCTCGCCATGGAATATTTGGATAAAGCGGTGAGCAAAAATCCCAAATTACTCGAGGCTAATTACGAACTAGGGGAAGTTTTATCTAACCCCGAGGTGAGGGATTATGAATCTGCTCTAAGATCTTATGGAGAAGTGATAAATCTTATTGGCAATGAAAAAACTCGCGGTCCCAGAAAGCAATATTACTTAAATAAAATAGTGGCCAAGGTGAAAGATTTTTACGCTAAAGGTCTTGATGAAGAGGTGATTGAGCTAAGTGATAAGATACTCGTAATTGATCCTCGCAATTCAATAGTTAGGTTTAACAAGGATAAGTCATCAGTAAGATTAGGATTACCTGTTGCTGACGAGTTGAACTATGTGCAAAACTTGGTAAAAGAAGCTAATAATCTAGCTGGTCCTGAGATTGCAATAGATGCAAGTAATCAACTGATTAAAATTAACGATCAAGATCCTTCCTACCATTATTCCAAAGGAGTCGCTCTTTTAAAATTAAAAAAATATGAAGAAGCGGTGGCCAGTTTGGTTACGGCTACTAATCTGGATCAAGAAGATTCTAATTCACAATATCAGGCCGGCATTGCTTTGGCGCGCTCAAAAAAATATCCGCAAGCTCTACAATATTTGCAGCGAGCAGTTAGTTTAAATTCTGACAATATTCTTGCTCAGGCGGAATTGGGTGATGTGAGTTTAGAGATGAAGAATTATACGGCAGCCTTCGATGCTTACAGTAAAGCGCTGAGTATTGCCACTAATGATCCGAACCATCAATCAACAACTTCCTCTGGTTTTGTTGCATACCGCCTGCAACAGATTGCGGGTAAAGTTTCCTATTTTTACCAATCCGGTAATTATGAGATGGTAATAGGGCTGACAGAGAAGTTGTTTGATATTAATCCCGAAGATGCTGCGCTTACTACACTCCGAGAAAAAGCTTTATTTCGATCGGGTTCTAACTTCTCAAGTAAAGATCTTTACGAACAGGTTCTTTATCAGGAAATGAATGAATTCTCTGCCAAGCGTGGTTATGGAAAAGCTCTAGATTCTTGTAATCACTTGCTTGAGCTCCATCCTCAAGATGCTACTCTTTACGCCCAAAAAGGATCTTTCCTTTCTAGTATGAACCGACATGGAGAAGCGGCGCAAGCTTTTGAGACGGCGATTAAAATCAATCCCAAAGATGCGGAATTGCTCTACAGGGCCGGACATGAAGAATTTTTTCGAATGATGAGTGATCGGGAAAAAGCTAAATCACATTTGCGCAGCGCGGTTTTTTTAGATCCAAATCACATCAAAGCTTATATCGATCTAGCGACAATTTCCGAAGGTAATAATCGTCAAAGTAGTATAGTTTTTTATGATAAAGCCTTGGATTTGTTGATTAACGGTAAAGTTTCTAAAGATGATCCGTGGCTCACCAAATATGAGAATAGAATCTCAAATAAGTTAAACTCTTTTCTTCAGAAAGAGGGCAAGGAACCGAGCGAAGCTAAAGATGCAACTTTGGAATTGTCTCAGAAATTTCTTAAGCTGAAGCCGCAAGCTTCAGAAATAATTTTACAGGTGGAAAATGCTCTATTTAGAATCGGCTCTAAATATATGAAAGAGGGTGATGACGATAAGGCGGAAAAATATTTCGACAAATTATTGAATTTTGGAGTTAGAAAAAATTTAGGTAATTATGAATTAGCCAAACAATACCAATCTTTAGGTTCTAATAAAAAGTCGCTCCAATGCTACGACAAAGAGTTGGAAATAAATTCCGAATCTTTAACGCCAGCAATCCGAAGATCAATTTACAACGGCAAAGCGGACGTTCTTTACGCAATGGGTCGCTACCAAGGTGCGATTGAAAATTATGAAATATCAATGGCAGAAAAAGATTCCAATTATGCTAGTACCAAACGTAATATTGCCTTGTGTCATCTTGCTTTAGGAAATTTTGCTCAAGCTGCTTCAGCTTTTTATGAAGTTGGTTTTAGTGCTGATGAGAGTCAAAAAGTTCCGAATAATAGCCCGCTAAATTCTGCGGATAAAAGTCCTTCTAAATTACAATCAAATACTCCTAACAACCTACGCGGTCCATCTTCGCGATAGATCTATTTCTTTTTAAAAATGATTACTGACAAAAAAAACGAAGTTCCAAACTACAATCACAAACTTGCCGAAAAAAAATGGCAGAAAACTTGGGAAGAAAAAGATATTTTTAAGTTCGATGAAAATTCGGCCAAAGAAAAATATTACGTGCTCGAAATGTTTCCTTACCCGTCAGGAAAAATCCACATGGGTCACTTGCGCAACTATACAATTGGGGACGCCATTGCCCGTTTTAAAAAGTTACAAGGCTTTAATGTGTTGCACCCGATGGGCTTTGACGCCTTTGGTTTACCCGCTGAAAATGCTGCTCTAGAGCATAAAGTTCACCCCCAAAATTGGACTCTGGAAAATATCAAAACCATGAGCGCTGATTTAAAATCAATCGGACTTTCTCTAGATTGGAGTCGCCAAGTTGTAACTTGCTTGCCCGACTACTACAAACACGAACAAAAAATTTTCC
>CANGQE010000075.1 GCA_947455845.1 Rickettsiales bacterium | reverse complement strand
TAGAGCTGGGTCTTTCTGATGTAGCGTTTTTTGAATCAATTGATTCTGGGTTGATAGACATATGTTTGAAGTTTTGGTTAGTAAGTATTAAAGCCCAAATTTATTGAAGCTGATTCTTTCTTCAAGTTTGGTGAACAAGCTTTCAATAGTTGGTGACTTTTCCGAAAAGAAACTTTTTAGCAATCCTTTTTTAGCGTTGATTTGAACCAGTTCAACTTTTGCGCCAAACTTCTCTTTCATCTTGCTACGAAGGTCGGAAATTTCGTCAATCAATCCGAGTTCGACTGATTTTTTGCCTGACCAAAAAGCGCCGGTGAAAAGTTTTTCTTCCGATTCTTTTAGTTTGTCACCACGTCTTGATGTTACTAAAGCTTTGAATCCTTCAAAAATATCGCGTTGCGCGTCTTTTAGAATTTCGATATTTTCACCTTCTTCCGGTAAAAACGGATCGAGGATGGCTTTGTTTTTACCTTCGGCGTAAACGCGGCGGTCAATGCCGATTTTTTTGATGAGGTCAACGAAGCCAAAGCCGGAAAAAATTACGCCGATGCTGCCAACAATTGAAGAATTGTGGGCGTAGATTTCGTCACCGGCGAGAAGCAACCAATATCCACCGGAAGCGGCAACATCTTGAGCGAAGGTGTAAACGGGGATTTTTTTCTCAAGACTTAATTCACGAATGTAATTGTAAATTAGTTCGGACTGAACTGGTGAGCCTCCCGGTGAGTTAATTGTAAGTGCTACCGCTTGAGTTTTTTTAGTTTCAAAGGCGCGTTTTAAAAGAGGGGAAATATTGTCGAAATTTAGTCCTGAAGCTAGTTTAGAATCTTTGCCAATAACGCCTTGTAAAGTAATGCAAGCTACAATTGGTTCGCTCTTGCAACGAAAAATCTTTTTTAAAAATTTAGTAATTAGGCAATTAGCTTTCTGACAATTGTTCATTTTGATGTTTATTGAGGATGGAAAAATCTTGAAATTTGAACTCTTTTCTGAGGAATTTTTTAGTGTAGTTAGCCAAACAGAAAAGTAAAAATAATAGTAAGATGGTTGAAACTGAAAGCCACAACCCTTCTGGTCCGAGGTCTTTCATGGTTGCTCCGGTAGTGAAAAGACCGCAAATATTTCCGATTAAACTGAAGCGGGCAAAAGCACTGTTGACGGCTAGTCGTTGGGTTGGTTTGTATTTTTCATTAATTAGAACCACGGCCGTTAATTTGATGCCCGACAAAGATCCGAAGAGACAAAAAGACAAAATGTAAATTCGGTAAGGATCTTGATTAAAGTAAAGTAGCAAAGCAAAGCATAAAGCTAATGCGGCAGAGGTAATCATCATTAAACGGCGGTTTAAAATATCAGCTAAATAGCTGATGGGAATCGAAAAAATTGTGCCGAATAAGAGTACCGACAAAAGCAGGGAAGCTTCATTTTTGGGCATGCCGATTTTGATGCCGTAAATGATTAAGAAGGAGCTGGCTGAAGACATGGCGAAGCTGGTAGAAAAAGCGGCTAACATGATTTTTGGTGAATTCATGATGTAACGTCCCAAGCTGATTTTTTTCTCTTCGCGAACTTTGGCTTCAACTTTTTTGAGGCGTGCTAATGGAATTGTTGAAGCTAAAAAAAATCCACTGGCGACGGCGAAAGAAGTGAAGCTGTCAGATGTTTTTAGAATTTCCAAAGTGATTGGACCCAAGCTATTTCCCAGTGCCACTAACATGCCACCAAATGAAATAATCATGGCCCGCATGTGAGCTGGAGCCAGATCAATCATGATGGTATTACGAGTGACACCGCAGATGAAAAAGGAAGTTCCGATGCAGAAAATAAACATTAGCCACGGTAAGAAGCCGATATATTTGTAAAGACATAAAGAGCAAACTGCAGAAAGGATCGAGCCTAGGTAAACGCTGTTAACCATTCCGGTCTTTTTTCCCATTGAGGGTAAAAAACGTGAAAAAATTACACCGGCGCCAATTTGAGTGGCGATTGAAATTGACATTAAAACTTCATTCTTAACGTAAGCTTCAAGCCTCAAGGCAATAAGCACCATCATTATTCCATAGGCGATGGCAGCAAGAAAAATTGCTGAAAAAATTGCGCAAAGATCTTTTACCAATCCGACATTCCACTGAAATTTCTGACTGTCAGAAACCGGCTCATTAGGCTTCAGCGGCAGCGGTGTAAATTCGTTGCCAATTACATCGTAATTGCGGGAAGTGGTTTCGCTTTTGGAACGGAAGAAGAAAAGCATTTTTTTCAATTAACAATTATCAGTTAACAGTTAAGGGTCGAACAATGTTAATTGCTAATTGTTAACTGCTAATTGTCTAACATCTGTCAAATGCCCAGTAATTGCCGCTGCCGCTGCCATGATCGGGCTAACCAAATGGGTGCGTCCGCCGCGACCTTGACGGCCTTCGAAGTTGCGGTTGGAAGTGGAGGCACAGCGTTCGCCGAATTCTAACTTGTCGGCGTTCATGGCTAGGCACATTGAACATCCGGGTTCGCGCCATTCAAAGCCGGCGGCAGTGAAGATTTTATCTAATCCTTCTTTTTCAGCTTGTTCTTTTACTAAGCCAGATCCCGGAACAACCATGGCCAATTTAATGTTGGCGGCGATTTTTTTGCCTTCGAGAATTCGGGCGGCTTCGCGGAAATCTTCGATGCGGCCATTAGTGCAAGAGCCGATGAAAACTTTGTCGATTTTAATTTCGGAAAGTGGAGTTCCCGCGGTTAATCCCATGTATTCCAATGATCTTTTAACCGCTTCTTGCTTGCCTTTGTCGGCAAAGCTTTCAGGGAATGGAACATTGGCTGTGATTGGTAGAGCATCTTCAGGACTGGTTCCCCAAGTAACTTGTGGGGCAATTTCGTCGGCGTGTAAAATCAAAATTTTGTCGTATTTGGCACCTTTATCTGATTTTAGAGATTCCCAATATTTTACCGCTTGGTCGAAATATTTCTCGCTTGGAGCAAGAGGGCGGCCTTTTAAGTAAGCGTAAGTTGTTTCATCGGGAGCAATTAATCCTGCTCTAGCACCGGCCTCAATTGACATGTTGCACACAGTCATGCGGCCTTCCATTGAAAGTGATTTGATGGCGTCTCCGGCATATTCGATGACGCAACCGGTAGCACCGGCAGTGCCGATTTTTCCGATGACGGCTAAAGTAATGTCTTTGGCGGTTACACCATTTCCAAGTTTGCCGTCGATTTGTACTAAAAAGTTTTTGGCGGGGCTTTGGATTAAAGTTTGGGTGGCTAAAACATGTTCAACTTCAGAAGTTCCGATGCCGAAAGCTAAAGCGCCGAAAGCACCGTGAGTTGAAGTGTGGCTGTCGCCACAAACAATCACCATTCCCGGTTGAGTTAGACCTTGTTCAGGGCCAACGATGTGAACGATGCCTTGTTTTTTATCGTCTAAATCAAAATATTTAATGCCGAATTCTTTGCAGTTATTTTCGAGAGTTTCAACTTGGATGCGGGAAGTGGTGTCTTTGATGCCCGAAGTTCCGTGGCCGCGATCGGCAGTTGTGGTTGGTACATTGTGATCGGCAACGGCTAAATGCGCTTCTGGTCTTCTTGGTTTGCGCTTGGTCATTCTTAAGCCTTCAAAAGCTTGTGGCGAAGTTACTTCGTGAATGAGCTGGCGATCAACGTAAATGGCGCTGGAAGAGCCATCATCGTAAACTAGATGAAGATCCCAAATTTTGTCGTAAAGAGTTTTTGGTGCAGCCGAGTTGATTAAATTGCTAGTCATGTTTTCTGATTTTAAATGAAGAAATAAATGAGAAGGAAGCTTTGTAACCTAATGATCGTTAAGCGATTTATTTTTTGCAAATTAAAAAATGGGGGCGTTCAATTCATTTAGCAATCAACATTTAACAATTAACATTTAGTCGTGATGATTACTTCTGCTAATTGTTCACTATTTACGTGGTTCTAATAATTAATTAATTGGATATGTCAGATTCAGATGAAGTAGGAGGTACTGGTCTAGTATCTACAGTTTTTGTGAGTGAAGTAGATAAGTCGGCGGATAAAGATTGGGAAGCTTTTCAGGAAGCCTTTGAGAAAACTAGTGAAATGTGGGAAGAGCTGATTGCAGCCTATCTGGAAAGCTTGGAATCGCCTGAGAAGGAAAAGGAAGAGTCTAAGAAAAAGGAACAGGAGAAAGAAGAAGAGTTGGAGAATGAAGAGGAAGAAGAAAAAGAGGGCAAGGAAGAAGAACACAAAGGTAAGGAAGAAAAGCATGAATCTCACGTAGAGGTCGAGTCCGGCGAAGAGTTGAGCGATGAAAAAAAGGCGGTGAAAGAGGCGGCAAAAGTTTTAAAAAGTCATGATGCTAATCTTACTCAGGATTCGGGGGAGCATAAGCCTACTGTTACTACTACAAAGACGCATCATGAGAGTAGTAAAGGGGGAGCGGAGCATTATTGATGTCTGTGAATAGATCCTGAACTTGTTTTATGATCTACTCTCGCTGCTGAAGTCGATAAGAAATTTTTGCAAATTAAAAAATTCTCGGTCTGATTAAAATTCCTTCTTAACTAATTTAGTCTCATGTCAAAGCCAGAAAGTGAAGAGCAAACGCCAAATCTACAATTGATTACAGGTCGCGAATTTTCCGTAAATTCTCAAGATAAAGATGATCAGGATTTAGAGAATGATCAAAGAACACCGGAAGAAAAAGAAGTGCAAAAAAAGAGACGGCAAAATGTTGAAAAGGGTGTTGGATCAGCGATAGATTCGGTTCTAGGTGCTGCCGGTATGGTTGCAAACCAGCAGAAGTCGGAAGAAGAAAATGTCAATGTTGAAGAAATAGATCCTGATGAAATCGAGCAAGAAAATGAAGTAGAAGTCGAGGAAAAACAAGAACTTGAGATGATTAATACCAAGGACAAAGAGCAAAAAAAAGAAAAACAAAATGATGTTCCGATCACCAGCTTAAATGATGTGATAGTTGGTGCTAAGAAAAATGAAGAGCCTCAAAAAGAGGGAGAGGAAGTAACCTCAGAACAAGAAAATGCCAGAAATATTGCTAAAATGGTGGCAGGGGCATTCAAAAAACATGGGGTTGAGACAATGTCGGATCATGAAGATTCCAACGTAAAAGCCAGCTCCATTGCCAAATCTGCAGAAAAAGTGGAAGAGCAGCAAAAAGAAGGGACGGAGCGTTGATGAAAATTCTATTTTGTGGTGACATTGTTGGGCGCACGGGGCGCAAAATAGTCACGGAAAATCTCAAAAAAATAAAACTCGAACATCAAATCGATTTTACAATTGTTAATTGCGACAATGCTTCGGGTGGCTTTGGCGTTAATCGCGAAGCTCATCAGGAAATATTAAATTCGGGTGCAGATGTTTTGACGGGTGGTGATCACATTTGGGATCAAAAGGAAGTGACTACTTTCATCAATGATTCTAAACGCCTACTGCGTCCCCACAATTTTCCCAAAGCCTGTCCCGGAATTGGAGCTAGAATTTTTGCAACTGCTGATGATCGCCAAGTTTTGGTAATCCATTTACTAGGCCAAGTTTTTACCAAATATCACGTTGGATGCCCATTTGAAGCGGCTCAGCAATTAATCGAAACCTACCACCTCAAACAAAATGTTGATGCTATTTTTGTCGATTTTCACGCTGAAGCCACATCCGAAAAAATGGCAATGGGCAAATTTCTCGACGGCAAAGTTAGCGCCGTAATCGGATCTCACACTCACATTCCAACCGCTGATTGCCACGTCATGAAAGGTGGAACAGCCTACCAAACTGATGCCGGAATGTGCGGCGATTACGATTCGGTAATTGGCATGGACAAAGACGTCCCTCTAAAAATGTTCCTCCAAAAACGCAAATTCTCCAAAATGGAACCCGCCAAAGGTGAAGCCACCTTGTGCGCCACAATTGTTGAAATTGAAGATGCCACGGGTCTTGCCAAAAAAATTACGCCGATTAAGTTGGGTGGAGTTTTAGGCAATTAACAATTAGCAATTAACAATTAACAGTTGGTCTCGACGGTTAATTTAGGTGGCTAATCGTTAATTGCTAATTGTTAACTGATAACTGTTAATTTCCCCCTATGTCCGGCCACTCACAATTTGCTAACATCAAGCACCGCAAAGGCGCGCAAGATGCCAAAAAGGCTAAGCGCTTTACTAAGATTTTACGTGAAATCACAGTTGCTGCCAAGACGGGTCAGCCTGATCCCAATTTTAATCCACGTTTGCGTAATGCTTTGATCGAAGCGCGGGTTAACAACATGCCGAAAGATCGCATCGACGCCGCAATTAAAAAAGTAATTGCTGGTCATGAAGGCGACAATTTTGAAGAAATTCGTTACGAAGGTTACGCCCCCGGTGGTGTGGCAATTATTGCCGAAGCTTTAACCGACAATCGTAATCGTACCGCCAGCGAAGTGCGCAGTATTTTTACTAAAATGGGTGGCGGTTTGGGTGAGACCGGTTCAGTCTCTTTCATGTTTGACCATGTTGCCGTAATTCAGTTTGAAGGAAAAGTTGCATCAGAAGAAGTGATGTTTGAAGCAGCACTAGAAGCGGGAGCACAAGAAGTTGAATCTTCAGCAGAACTTCACGTGGTAATTGCCGAACCCGGAAAATTTAGCATCGTTCGCGATGCTCTAGCCGAAAAATTCGGCGACCCAATTTCGGCCAAGCTCGATTGGAAATACAAAAACAGCGTCGAAATTTCTGATCTCGAACAAGCGCAAAAACTAATGAAATTAGTTGATGCTTTGGAAGATTGTGATGATGTGCAAGCGGTAACTGGGAACTACGCTTTTCCGGAAAGTATTTTGGAAAAATTGTAAGAAAAT
>CANGQE010000074.1 GCA_947455845.1 Rickettsiales bacterium | reverse complement strand
TGAGTATCACAAAACCACTTAAAGCTTTGTCAGCATCTTTTTTATGTTTTGGTTTAATTTTTGGACTTTGTTTTTTTGAAGGAAATTTTGCTCTTTATCAGACGTAAATCTAGAGAAGGAAAGTGCGGGTTTTGTTTTTACAATGGGACTTCAATCGGCAATTAATGCAATATTGCTATTTTTATTAGCACTTGGAATACGTAACAAATTCAAAATTAAATAACCCCATGAAAACCACAAAAAAAACTCAACCAAGAAAAGGGTGGAGAGAGTTATTTAGGGCTGATAAAAGTTTGCCGAAGAAAGAAGAAATAATTCACTATATTCCAACTAAATATGATGAGACAGATTGGGTTTGGTAAAAGTAAACCAAGTCTGTTTTAATTAAATCACCCGTCTGTCCACCTACGCCAAGGCTACGGTGGGCATCCACCCTCTTTTTCAAAGAGGGCTTTAGACCGAGCTCGGATTGAGCCCTCTTTGAAAAAGAGGGAGGGAGCCGCGGCAGCGGCGGAAGGGTGATTTGCGTGAAGCGTGCTCAGAAATAAATAATAACCCACCAATCAAACTACCCGATATGTTCACACCATTTCGAGCGGATCTTAAAATCAAAGCCAGAAAACTTAGAATAGAAATGACCCCAGCTGAAAAGAAGCTGTGGTTTGGTTATTTGCGGGGGGAAGCTTCGCAAAAATTTCTTCGGCAGAAGCCGATTGGGAATTGCATTGTGGATTTTTATTGTGCGGCGAAGGGGCTGGTGATTGAGGTGGATGGGGATGGTCATTTTGAGGACGAGGGGATTAGGAGGGATTTGGTTCGGGATAATTATTTAGAGAAGGTTCGTGGATTGAGGGTTTTGAGGTTTACTAATTTTGAAGTGATGAAGGAGTTTGAGGGGGTTTGTTTGGTGGTTGAGGAGTGGTTGAAGTAGGAAGTTGAACTTGTAGATTTTAAATCACCCTTCCGCCCCGCTTTCGCTAACGCTACAGCGCGGCTCCCTCCCTCTTTTTCAAAGAGGGCTTGTCCGCGCGGTTAAGCCTCCTTTGACAATTTGCTGAAAGCAAATTGCGACTCGTTCAATTAAAAATAAAAAAAACTTACGAGTAAAAAGGAGGTGGATAATCGCGTAGCGATTAGACGGAGGATTTATTTGCAGATTTTTTTTAAAGGTAAATAGTGGCTGAAGTTGCAAAAATCCCTAAACAAATTTCCCAAATAAAATGACCAAAAAAGACCAAGATCAAATGATCAAAATTGATTGCAAAAAAACCTTCGGCACGGCTTGTGACTTTGAGGTTTGGGGGTTTAAGGAGAGGTCGGAATATGTTCCAGTCTTGGATGAGAATTATCTTTTTGATCCGAAAACTACGCTCGCGATTTTGGCGGGGTTTGTGTTTAATCAGCGGGTGTTGATTCAGGGGATGCATGGCACTGGTAAATCTACCCACATTGAACAGGTGGCGGCGCGCCTTAACTGGCCTTGTTTGCGGATTAATTTTGACTCGCAAATTACGCGCATGGATTTGGTGGGTAAAGATGTGATTAAGTTGAAAAATGACAAACAAATTACCGAATTTAAAGAAGGGATCGTGCCTTTTGCGCTGCGCAATAATTTGGTATTGGTGTTGGATGAGTATGATGCGATTAAGACGGATGTGTCTTTTGTGATTCAGCGTTTGCTTGAAGAGGACGGCAAATTTGCGCTTCTTGAAGAAAATGAAATTATCACACCAAGCAAGTATTTTCGCTTATTTGCCACTTCTAATACTTTGGGTGCGGGGGATGATTTGGGAATTTACCACGGTACTAATTTGATTAACCAAGCCCAGATGGATCGCTGGAATATCGTGGCGGCGTTGAACTATTTAAATGACGAGCAAGAGCTGGCGATTTTGTTAAAAAAGCTGCCATTCTTAAATTCAAAATTACATCAGCAAACTGCTAAAATGATGGTGCGCTTGGCGAATTTGAGTCGTGAGGCTTTTAGGAATGGGGATATTTCGAATTTGATTTCGTTACGCACTTTGATTTCTTGGGGGCGTAATATTGAGATTTTTGGGTCGGTGAAAACGGCTTTTACACTGAGCTTTGCTAATAAAGTGATTGATGATGAGAAGGCAGTGATTCGGGAATTTTATCAGCGGGTGTTTGGGGAAGAGGTTTAAGTTTTGATTCTTACCGCGCGGCACTGTGGACCCATTAGCAAGTGCGGGGTCCACCTCGTCGCCAGTAGCATTCTAAAATTGTAACACACCAGCCCCAATCTCATTAAATGGTTTCTCAGCCTTACCAAACGGCTTAGGCGAGGCATTCGGGGTTTCTAATTTCTTATCTTTTAACTCCCGCGCCTTCAACAATTCATCTGCCGACATTGCCAATGGATCCTTACCCACCAACTCTTTAGGAACCTCAACATTCACCTTAAAGACATTGCCATCGCGTGAAATATTGCATTTAAATCCGAGTTTTTCGTAAGTTGAGGCGATTTCGTGAGCCATTGCCGATGCTTCTTCCAGCGAGTTACATTTAAAAGATCCTCCACCTTTTTGATCGTCTTGACCATCTTCTAAGATTTTATTCTTACTAGCTTCTTCAAATATTTGGTTGAGATATTTTTGCGCCTCAATGGCGGATCTTTGTTCAGAGATTGCGGCAATTTGGGCGTTTAGATCTTTATCAGTATCAGCATCAGGGCTTGCAATTGAAGCGCCGCCCTCAGTGATCCCACGCATTTCTTCCTTTTTATTTTGACGTCTTTTGGCGAGTTCTCGCAGTTTTCCATCAAGGCTGCCGATTGTTACCAAGAGGCCTTCAATGCGAGATAAATATTTGTTTTTCGGGGCAGCCATAAATTTATAACTTTAAAGATAAAGGATGATGTTTCAGTACCAAATCTTTCAATTTTGAATCTAAAATGTGGGTGTAAATTTCAGTGGTAGAAATATCGGAATGTCCCAACAATTCCTGCAACACACGTAGATCTACGCCGCTATTTAGCAAATGTGAGGCGAAAGAGTGGCGAATGACGTGGGGATGAACTTTGCTCGTATCAATCCCGACTTTGGACGCTAATTCTTTCAACATTTGATGCAGACGTTGGCGTGTCAGATGGTGATCAATTGTAATAAAATTTCGCTGCTTAATTTCTCCTAATTTCTTACTGGCGCGTACGATGCCGACAAAAAGCCATTTTGATTTTTCTTGGCCAAGTTTTTGTCGCAAAGCCAAATATTCAATCAACATTTTAATCGCGGCTTTATTGAGGGGAGCGATTCTTTCTTTGCTGCCTTTGCCTTTTACAATCAAATAATTACGCAAAGTTTTCTCGCCATTTTCGTCGGTAACTTCCTGAATTGCGGAGATCGGAATTGAAACTAATTCAGTAACGCGAAGTCCTGCGGAGTAAAGGATTTCGAGCATGCAGGATAGTTTAACGCCAAACTCGGATTTGTCGGAATTAATAAAATTAAGCATTTTAAAAACTTCGGTTTCGCTGAGGAATTTGGGTAATTTGGCTTCGCGTTTGGGAGCTTGCAGGTAAAGAGCGGGGCTTGTTGTAATCAGGTTCTCACTTTCTAAAAATTTGTAGAAATTTTTGAGGCAGGAGATTTTGCGTGCAACGGAAGCAGGGCGTAAGTTTTGTTTGTGGAGGTCGTAGAGGTAATCTTTGATGTTGTCGGGAGTTACATCTGTAAAAGCAATGTTTTTGGGTGCGAGAAATTTGGCGAATAGTTCTAGGTCGTGATTGTAAGAGAGGGTGGTGTTAAGCGAAAGACCGTCTTCGGCTTTGAGTTTTTCGAGGAAGTTGGAGATTAGTGGATGAGTGGAGTTGGGCATGTTTTCTTTTTTTTGTACCGCTAACCCTCCGCTCGAACAGCGGGTTGCGGTAGTTTTGTACTCCTACTAAAACCCAAAAAACGAATCCTGAAAAACATCCTCATTTTCGGGCAGACAAATATTTACCCTGTTTTTCATATTAACTTTCAGGGTAATTTGTTTTTGCGGAATTGTGATATCGTCGTGAAACATTAAAATAAGTAACCAAGACATTACAAAAATGCTGGCCCAAAAAGCTAAAAGCTTAATGAATTTGGTGACTTTATGTTCTTTGGGATGGTAGATCATTTAGCAATTATCAATTAACAATTAACAGTTTGGTGGTGAAAAGGAAATTCAATTTCTTCAGCTTAATTTTGATTTTTTTCTTAGCAAAAAATTCTTTTGCGGGAGTGTCTTTAATTCGCGATGCTGAAACGGAAAAGTTTTTGCATGAATTGTCTGATCCGATTTTTCGGGCGGCGGATTTAGATGTGCAAAATATTAAAATTTACATCGTTAACGATAATAGTATCAACGCCTTTGTTAGTGGTGGGCAGAATGTTTTTATTAATACGGGGCTGATTTTAAAATTTAGAACTCCGGACGCTTTGATCGGAGTAATTGCTCACGAAACTGGTCACATTGCTGCAGGGCATTTGGCGCGTTCTTCGGAAGGAGCAGAACAAGCGCAGGGTGCGATGCTGCTAAGTTATTTACTTGGAATTGGTGCAGCGGTGGCAGGTTCTCCTGAAGCAGGAATTGCGCTGATTTCCGGTGGTTCCGGCTCGGCGCAAAGGCTTTACATGAAATTCACTCGTACTCAAGAAGAGGCGGCAGATCAGCATGCCATTGAATATCTAGACAAGATGAAATATCCCGCCGATGGTTTGATAAAATTGCTGGAATTTTTTGAAGCGGAAATGGTTGGCTACAAAGGCCAAATTGATGAATATTTATTGTCGCATCCCGTCAGCCAAAAAAGAATTGATCTGATTAAATCGCGCAGCGCTGATAAAAGATTTTCGGATAAAAAAATTAATCAGAAATTGCAGAGATCGATGGATATTGTGTCAGCAAAGCTCGAGGCCTTTATTGACAATCCTGAAGTGATACTTGCCAGATATAAAAATCAGAATGATGAATTGTCTAATTACAGAAAATCAATCGCACTTTTTAGAAAAGGAAAAGTGGATGAATCCTTGGCGTTGCTGGATCCAATCATTAGTGAAAAAGATAGAATCTTGTTGAAGCAGGATGCGGCTTTGGGATTTCTTTACGAATTAAAAGGCCAAATTCTTTTTGAAAGTGGCCGTATTGAGGATTCTATTTTGGCTTACAATCGCGCGATTAAAATCCTTAATGCGAGAGATGGGGCGCAAGCAAAAATTTCTTTTGCTGCGGGAATTTTGGCTTTGAAAAAGAATGATTCTGATTTGTTGGGACGGGCGATTAAGCGCTTGCACGAAGCAGAAGTTTTTGAAAATGAAAATCCATTTTTGTTTAAGCAGTTGGCTGATGCTTATTCTAAACTAGGCGACGAAGGTAGGTCTTTGCTGGCTTTGTCGGAATATAATTTGTTGATTAACGACAAGGAGAAGTGCCGGAAATATGCTAAGGAAGCGAAGGGGAAGTTGGATAAATCGGCGAAATTGGAATTGTTAAGGGCGGATGATTTGTTGGAGTTGGGGAAGGAGGAGAAGGATAAGAAAGATAAATAGTTTGGAGCAATAAATCACCCTTCCGCCGCTGACGCGGCTCCCTCCCTCTTTTTCAAAGAGGGCTAGACCGCGCGGAAAGCCCTCTTTGAAAAAGAGGGAGGGAGCCCGCCGCAGGTGGGCGGAAGGGTGATTTATCAGGCAACTTGCTCAAATTCCTAATTCCCCATCAACCCCTGAATCCTTCTAGAAAAATCCTTCGCATCCGCAATTGGCTCATCCTCAATCACACAAGCCAAGTCAAACAAAGTAAAAATCTTATCTTGAACCTCTACTTTCTTAGCCGCATCCGTGTAATTCTCATTCAAAGATTTAATAATCGGATTACTCGGATTCACTTCAAAAATTTTAGCAGTTCCGGCCTGAATTTGTTTTTGTTCAAGCAAAAATCTTTCCAAACGAATATCCATTGAACCGGCGTCAACAGCCAAACAAACAGGGCTATTAGTAAGTTTTTTAGAAATTCGCGCTTCTTTAATTTTGTCGCCCAAAGTTTCTTTAATGAACTTGATGAATCCTTCAAATTGACTGGCGGTGACATCTTTTAATTCAGATTCTTCTGACTTTTTTTCTTCACTGTCTTCGGCTTTTTCTTCAGGGCTTTTGTCGATATTTTTTAGGTCAACATCGTGGCGGTTGATCGA
Organism: Rickettsiales bacterium; assembly: GCA_947455845.1. Taxonomy (GTDB): domain Bacteria; phylum Pseudomonadota; class Alphaproteobacteria; order Rickettsiales; family UBA1997; genus UBA2645. The sequence continues at coordinate 682 of CANGQE010000074.1, read as the reverse complement.
TTGGAATTCCTTCTCTTTGTAAGGCAAAGCAACAGTAACCCAAAATTCATCAACAGCGTCGGTTAGAAATAAAACCTCAACATCTTTTTGTAAGAAAATTTCTAATTGTGGTGAAGATTTTATTTTCTCAACCGACTCGCCGCTCAAGAAATAAATCTTGTCCTGCCCTGTTTTGGCGCGGTCTAAATATTCGGCGATTGAAATAAATTTGTCGGGAGATTTTGACGAATAAAAACGAGAAATTTCCAGAATTTTTTCACGGAAATCTGATGATTCGCATAAGCCCTCTTTCAAAACTGCACCGAAATTATTCCAGAATTTTAAATATTCTTCTTCGCTTTCATTGGCTTTTTTCTTGAGCTCGGAAAGCACTTTATTGACTGTGGCTTTGCGAATTTTTTCCAGTACTAAACTGTGTTGTAAATTTTCACGGCTAATGTTTAGTGGTAAATCGTCAGAATCGATTAAGCCACGCAGGAAGCGCATGCAGGCCGGAACCAAACTTAATTCTTCACTGATAAAAACTTTTTTTACGTAAAGTTTTACCGAAGTTTTGCGGTCGGGATGAAAAAGATCAAAAGGTTTTGTTGCCGGAATGAAAAGCAAATTGGTGTAAGTAACCGCACCCTCAATTTTACTGTGAATAGTTAAAAAGGGATCACCGGGTAAATGCGAAATATGT
>CANGQE010000073.1 GCA_947455845.1 Rickettsiales bacterium | reverse complement strand
TTGGAATCGTGTCCTATTGGGTAAAATTGCACATTTAGGGGAAAATCCCCATAGGATTTTGACAAAACCGTTGATTCTACTGATCTGAAGTCACTTTTTAATTTCCTGAAATTGAGTATTTTAAATCCTTAACGTACAATAATCTCCGTTTCCTGTAGGTCACCCAATATCAGGTTAAAAATTGCCGATGATCTTCCGGTGTTTCCAAGAATGTCGAATAATCCGAAGCAAAATGATGTTACTAAGCCGATGAGTACTACTTCAATTTGGCGACTCTGGCAGAAATATGCTGATGGTGCTAATCTAGAAAGGACAAGGCCTCACTGTGCGCGAGCAACTTTTATCACTAAAGCACTTGAGGCGGGATGTGATTTGCAGCATGTGCAACAAACCGCGGGACATAATGATCCGCGTACTACTATGAGCTACAATCACAACCAAGTGCAATATAAGGATTCGGCGAGTTTTAGGGTGAGTTTTGGGTAGGTTAGAATCGACCGCCAGAATTCTTTGAACCTTTGCCACCCTTCTTTTCTTCGCGTTCTTTCTTGATTTGCGCAGCCTTTGACTCCGCTTCCTCTTTTAACTTTGCATCACGAGCTTTTGTTGCGTCTAATTGGGTAAAACTGCATATTTAGGGGAAAATCCCCATAGAATTTTGATTAGATCCCTGACTTCATTGGCTTCATGCCACTTTTTCATTTCCTGAGTCCACTCATTAGTGTTTACAGTTTTTCCCGTGTATATGAGGACTTCTTTCAAGTTTCTTACCAGAAGCTTTTTTTGGATTACTACTGACCGCTTGTAATTGAGAAAAAATTTGAGTCGAAGTGCCACAAAAAATCTGGTTTGTATCTTCTTCTTTTTCATCGAGCTTTTTCTCTTCTTCCGGCCATTCAGTTTGAGATGATTCGTGAATAAAACTTGGGCTGAGTTCAAGATCAATAGAATCAACATCTTCCTCAGCTCTTGTAATATCAACCTCTGGAGCAACAGCGACAGAATTGCTCTTTCCAAACCAATTACCAACTACTGCTTTAGTTGCTTTAACGTAAGAGCTAGTCAAATCAGCAGCGTAAGCTAGATAATTTGCTGGCGCATGAGTAATGCCATCAAACATTTTGGAGCCCATTTGTGAATAAGCCGCAAAAGGTGCCACCGCAATTCCTAAATGAGTTGAATTTTCAGCGAGATTAAAGCCGGCAAAAAAATCTTTGAAAGACTCGGTTAGTGCAACTCCTCCTCCCATATTTTGATACATTTGATCAAGATGCAGCCACTGAAAAAGATGATCTGGAAAATTAGTAACATACTCTGAATAAACTTCTTCTTCGCCAGTTGCAGATTTATAAATTGCACTTGCTGAATATAAAGCTCCAACAACCGTAGCCGCTAAAAGCACTTGCTGACCCGTTGGCATATGAGGTAAAGATTCTTGAACTCTTTCCTCAAAAGAAACTAAACCTCCATGAACCCTGCAATAAAATGCTGCCATCTTTGCATTTTTTGAAGGCTCAGTGAGTAAAATTGCATCACGGGCAAAATGATCACAAAACTGATTGAGGAATTGTCTAACTCCACTTGCCGGATTTTTATCATCATATATTTCAGCATAGGCTTTGAGCATCTCAAAACTGTCGCGTAAAGTTTCTTTGAAATCTCCTTGCAGCAGTTTGTTTATCTGAGTTGGGTTATCTCTTAATTCATGAATCAAAGCCTCTAGCCCATTTTTTAGATCATCTTCCAAGCTATTATCCTGGTAAGCTAACTGGCGCTTCCTTAAGCCAAGCCACATCTCATCTTCATTAATTAAAGATTTTGTGCGTTTTAGAAGAGTAAGCGTTTTGGCAGAATCTTCTTGTTTAAAAGATCCGGAAAACTGCTCTTCCTCAATCTCTTCTTCTACGGTATCAACTGCTTCTTGCTGCGTTTCTAGATCAAGCAATTCTCTCCTAGAACTATTACCTTCCAGTCTAACGGGGGTAGATTCAGGAAACGGACAAAATTGTACGTTAAGGATTTTTCAAGCTTAAAAAATACCGACTTCTACCCATACAAATCAAAGACTAACGCGTATTTTCTATTTTTGAAATAATAAAATTTTTGATTTAAAAATTATTACTTTTAGAAAATCCTGTAGCGTTGGTATACCTGTCTCTAGAAAGCTTAACGTACGTTATAATCCGAATCCTGTAGTTACCCCGGGTTCAATAAGTCAAAGACTTAGGACGGGTTCTAAGAAGTTGATTTGCGACAGTGCCTTTAAAAAATCTTGCACTTCCGAATTTATTTTACTTCGCTTAATTTTGTTACGAATCGGCAATTTTAAAACTATCGTTGATTCCGCCCACCAGCCTAAAAGCAAAGGAAGCGAGCACCCACTTACAAATTATTTTTCCTCATGGATCAAAAACAAGCTTGCGCAATAATCAAATCAGAAATTGATCAAATCAGCCATCTCGAATTGCACCGAGCTATTTCGCTAATACTTCTTAGATCCAATGCGAGCGCGGCAGAAAATGTAAATCCAGAAATTGAGCGAGAGTTAAATTTCTGGAAAAGCGAATCTTTCCTTGGTGAAGAATTTGCCAGAGAGACAAAGATTCGCGAAACCTGCGATTTTTTTTACAATCATTTCAGAGCTGAGCCACACAACCTTGATGTGCCAGCCTTAAGAGGCGATCAACTTTTTGCAAATAATCAGATTGGTCTTTTAGATAACCCCGCTGAAATTCGGCACACCATGGTAATGTATTGCGAATATCTAATGGTCTTAAGCACGAAACCAAAAGAAGTTCAGCAGGCATTTCTTTATTCCTTTCCACCAACAGATCCTAACTTTTTACAATGCCCTGGCGGATCAAGAACAAGAATTGGTGAAAATTTGATGCAGCTTAAAGTGTCGGATCTCGACAGATACATCTACAGCGCGCACCTCAACTCTTCTGCCAATATTCAGGGGAAACTCAAGCCAAAAATGCGCGCAGGAAACCACATACATCTTGTGCCTTACATAAACTACGCCCTCAGCGCAGAGAGCGCAGAAACTTTGCGCGAGAGAGATAATTATTACCTCACTCCACAATTTGGAACCGCCTCCACTGAGCTTTTCCAGCAGCTGCGTGATTACGACAAAATTTTTAAAGAACTGTTGCTGAAGGATGAGGAATTTATTTCCTACGTCACATCTCAAATTGGCAAAAAAATGGCAGCGATAAATGCGGTAATCGAAGCCGCTAAATCAAACGGAGTTGAGATAGATACGAATTCTTTAGTTCTTGAAGCAAACCAATATCGCAACGCCATCCTTTTTGAAACTAAAGCGGGCGACATCGGAGATCTGGTGGAGCATAACGAAGAAATAGACAAATACGAATGGAGCGAAGAAAAAATTTTACGATTAGCCGCCAAAGAATTTCTGGCTAACTTTTTTACAAAAGAAAAAACGCTTGAAGAACAAAGGCCGAATCAAACCTCGATAGATGCCATCTCTCAAGGGGCAGGACTATTCTCTTTGGAAACATCGAATCACTTAATCACACTTCTTAAATCTAATGAGTTAGAGGAATTAACAATCGGAGTTGAAGCGCTTTGGACTTTGGCGGAAAAGATGGTCAGCAACAGCAAGCTGCAAGTAGTTAGAACGGTTAATGCCTTAGGTGGTGAACAAGGGCTTGCCGATATCAAATCTAGATTAGAGCAATATCCAAACTACCAACACAAAGTCGATCGCATCAAAGAAAATTTCGATGTTTACGTTAGCAATCCAGCAGTAACCAATTGTCTCGCCCCAACTCCAGAACAAGAACAACAAATATCTTTGGGAATTTTGGTAAGCGCCGGAGCAACAACAGAAGAGATTATCCAATATTGCGATCGCACCACTGTTGAAAGGTTGAAAAATCAGTTTATTCAACCAATCACAGAAGATGACCGCTCAACAAAAACCATCACAGATAAAATTAGACAGCGCCCAGATTGCACTAACCTTTTGGGAAAGCTGGAAGAGCTTGAAGTAATTGACGTTGCACCAATACCCCTATCTGATTTTCTTGCAACCAATCCAAATCAACAAAGATTTTTAAATTACATTTCCAAGCGCTCTGGGGCTGATCTTGGGCAAGATTTTCAAAACACTTTTTCGGTGAGCAACTCACTGACAACATTATTAAATAATTTCGACGCTTTAGAAATCCTCAAAGAAAAGGCGGTAGTTTTTACTCCAACGCTACAGATCCAAATGCTGGAAGACTTTAAGCAAAATCAGTCAGTCGATCCAGAGCCGGAGGTAAAAAAAATAGTTTACTTCCTAAAACATTTTCTGACTGGTGGATTAATAAGCCAAGGTGACTTTCCTGCTAATCACCTGTCTCGCATGCCTCACGCACAGCGACTAATCGCAAAACTTAAAGAGCCCGACGATCAAGCTCGGACAACCCCATTCAAGCAAATGGATCCTCAGCATCAAGAAATTTTTTCTAAACTATTGTCTGATTTGGCTTCATCTGGCAATGTTGAGGAAAAAGCTAACGACATAAAACTACTAGCAGCCTTGGGATTAGATTTTGATATTGTGGGGTCAGCCGCGGCGCATATCGCTGTAAAAGAAGGGCATCTCAATGTACTAGAACTGCTAGCAGAATGCCAAGCAACCCTAGACACAAAAAATTGTTTCAACAAAAGGCCAATTCACGCAGCCATCCAAACTGGCAATGCAGAAATTTTTAATTATTTGTTAGAACACAACATCAGAACTAAAGCGAATGGATCACTATTATTCGATTACTTACTGAGACCATTAGCGACGACTGTCACAGTAATCGATCTAGCGGCATTCGGAATTCCACTTTGTGCGTTATGGGCCATACCAGTAGCCTGCCGGGTGGCTTTTTCTCCAGATCCAAGAAAGGAGATGGATGATTTAGGTAAAGTTGTAAAAGTTATGTCTGTTAACAGAATCAACGCCGTAACAAGCAAGTCAGATCCTTTACTCACAGTTGAAGCAGCCCGATATGGCAGGGCTGATTTTCTAAAAACTTTGCTCGAACTAGGATTAGAAACTCCTTTCGTGCCTGAAGTTCGCAATCCCGAAATCAGAAAAATTTTAGACGCCGGAGAACGCGCCGAAGAAATAGCAAAATCAATGATTTCCGTCATAAAAAAATCGCCAGAAGATCTGATGGACAAGGAAGCATTAAGAGCAATGGAAGCAAACATCAGAGTAAATCTTTTAAAAAAATATGAGTTCAACGCTGCCGCAATGGAAAGTTATTTTGGATTGAGGTCAAAAACATTATTCGAAGGATTAACTCCTCATTTTTTCCGCAAGAATATTGGACACACAACGGCGGCAAACGAATTCGTAAAAAGTACTGCAAATATAGCTGTAGGGCGCTTAAGAGATTCTGAAGAGGGAGATATTTTATCGGAAGAACTGATGAAGAGTCCCGCGTTAGCTACTGCAATAACAAGTGCGCCGAGCACGAAACTCAGTCCCGTGGCGATGGCAACAAATCTACTCGCTAATCATACCGCCACCAGATCTCTAAGTTAAACTCATCATCAAAAAACAGAGTAACAGCGTCTGGCAATCAACCCAGATCCGTCATTAGCCTAAAATTCCTAATGACCGTCATTAGAAACCAACCCTTTATTATCAAGCATCTCAGCTATGCTTTTACCTCATAATTCCGACTAAATTTTGGCACTTCTTCAATCAAAAGAACTTCTTCGCCACCGAGGCTACTTTCTGGGGTAGATTCAGGAAACGGACAAAATTGTAGTGTGCCATAGCCGCAAAAGCTAATCAAAGTTGGAAGCAACTTTGGTAAACTTTTGCACAAGCTCTCATTAAGATGAAGGAGGGCCCTTCGGAGTCGGCGTTCAGGCGCAGGCTTCAAACCACTGATAAGTGATCGTTGTTAAGAGTAACGGTCAGAAGCGTTATCAGAAAAGGCGGGATCAAACCTGTCAGGTATGGATCAGAAAGACGAATGAAACTGAACTACTGTTTACGCGTCGTGAGTCCTTTCTTAACATCAAAACTAAGGGCGTGCTTTATCTTTAGGAAATAGGTCTACAAGTTACCTGATTACTGTGTAGATGATGTTCGGCGTAGAGGTAGCGTGAGTCTGATCTTGGCTTTTTGAGGGAACTATGGGAACCAGTCGTTTTGTAGTGTTGAATTGGATCTGTTTTTCTTTCTTAGATTGAAATCAACGCTGAGGGAGAAATCCAAGTAACTAAAATTACAAGGATGAGAGTACCTCTATCAAAGCACTGGGACGGAGCAGTTCGTAGTAGCGTCGAAGTTGCTGTAACGGCAATGGAGCGAAGGGACTGCATCAAGCAAGTTAAGTTTGAAGTTCAACTTGTAAAAGGAGGAGATTTTGAACAAGACAAAACCTTTCATCATCTCTAAAAATCTGGTGATGAAAGCCTATCAACTAGTCAAAGAAAATGATGGGGCGGCTGGCGTTGATCATCAGTCCTTGAGCGACTTTGACAAGAACTTACAAGGCAATCTTTACAGACTCTGGAACAGGTTATCGTCAGGCACTTACTTTCCACCAGCAGTAATGGCGGTGGCGATACCAAAGAAGTCAGGAGGTGAGCGTATTCTAGGGATACCAACGGTATCAGATAGAATTGCTCAAATGGTTGTGAAGTTAATGTTTGAGCCTGAGGTAGAGCCATACTTCCACCCAGATTCCTACGGCTACAGACCTAATAAATCTGCACTAGATGCTGTAGGCGTAACAAGGCAGAGATGCTGGAAATACGACTGGATAGTAGAGTTCGATATCAAAGGCCTGTTCGACAACATAGACCATGACCTGCTGATGAAAGCAGTCAGAAAACATACGAAAAACAAGTTGGTAATCCTTTACATAGAA
>CANGQE010000072.1 GCA_947455845.1 Rickettsiales bacterium | reverse complement strand
TCAACGGCAATATTGGAAACGACATTATCCACGGAGCCGGTGGAGACGATATTATTAACGGCGGCGCAGGAAATGACACGATTTACGGCGGCTACGGCAACGACACTAATATCGGCGGATTAGGTAACGATTATTTTGAAGAAGCCAACCTAGGTCAGGGTGATGATACCTTCCTTTTTAACCTTGGCGATGGACAAGATGTAATTTTTAATTACTCAGGAAATGACACTATTATTTTCGGAGAAGGCATCTCTGCATCAGACATTACATTAATTCCTGATTGCGCCAATAATCAGTCTCTAATTATTAAAGTCGGCAATGGTGGCGACCAAATATCAATCAAATATTTTTTCTACTCCCTAGATAGTTTTGGTAAAATTGACTCACTGCAATTCTTTGATGGCAGCGTAATGAGCCTAGTTAACGGACTTACTCTTCAAGGCCTTAATGTTAACGGCGAAACTATATTTGGTGTTGATTATTATGGCGACACCATCAACGGCAATATTGGAAACGACATTATCCACGGAGCCGGTGGAGACGATATTATTAACGGCGGCGCAGGAAATGACACGATTTACGGCGGCTACGGCAACGACACTAATATTGGCGGATTAGGTAACGATTATTTTGAAGATTTATTCTTAAATGGTGGCGATGACAGCTTTGTATTTAATCTCGGTGACGGACAAGATGTGATTAGCAATTATGATGGCAATGATACGATTATTTTCGGAGAAGGTATTACTCAAAAAGATATTCTGATGGAAGCTTCAGGCAGTAATCTTGTGATTAAAATCTCCAACTTATCCGATCAAATCACGATCGTTAATTTCTTCAATGGCAGCAAAATTGAAAATATTCAATTTAGCGACGGCACTTCATTCGCAATTTCTGATGGCATTACTGCCAGCGGTTCTTCAATCAACGACACCATAATTGGCACACCTTTTACTGACAATCTAGGTGGCGGCGCCGGAGATGATTATATTTACTCCGGTGGCGGAGCTGACACCCTTAATGGCGGAACCGGCAACGACTTCTTAAGAGGTGGCGCAGATTCCGACATTTACATCTTTGATACCAATTACAACATTGATGTAATTGGTGAAGATGGCGGCACTGCCGACATAATATCCTTTGGATCAGGAATTGATTCCACTAGCCTATCAATGTCAAAAAGCGGCAATAATTTAATAATATTCCAGCAAGGAACTTCTGACATTATCACCATTGCAAATTTCTTCGCTGCGGATGCCAACAGAGTTGAATATTTAACCTTTGCTAATGGTGAAAAATTTAATTTATCTAACGTTACTAGCGCAGATTTAGAATCTTTTTCTTACTCAGTAAATGGCTACGCTATTACCAACGAAGACAGTTCAGTAAAAATTAAATTACTAAATTCAGACGATCAAACTTCTGTCTATTCCAGCATTATTTCGCTTGGCAACCCTGTAAATGGCAGCGTTAATCAAGATAGTGACGGCAATATTATTTACACTCCAAACACCAATTACAACGGCAGCGATTCATTTGTAATTTCTTACTTAGACAATTTAGGAGCTACGCAAAGTAAAAATATTACTCTCAATATTCTTCCAACCAACGATGCACCAACTGCTAGTGATTTAAGCCTAGCATTAAATGAAGATGAATCTTTAGAAATTGATGCCTTGAAGAGTTCCAACGATATTGACGGAGATACTACATTATCGATTAGCTACGCCGCTAACCCTAATTACGGCTCAGTATCAATTGCTAATGGCGAAATTATTTACACACCTAATTCTAACTTTAACGGCACCGACTCTTTTCAATATTCCATTACTGACAATAAAGGCGGCACTGACACTAAAACCATTTCTCTTACTATTCTTCCCGTCAATGATGCACCGATTAGCATCGATGATTCTGCGACAACCAATGAAGACCAAGCTATTCTAATCGACATTACCAACAATGATTCCGATATCGAAACCGGATTCATTGCCAGCAGCATTATCAACATTACTGAAGGCCCAGCTCATGGCTCGGTTACTATTCAATCTGATGGTAAAATATATTATAATCCCGATTTAGATTACGACGGCAGCGATAGTTTCAAATATACTATTACCGATAGCGGAGGCTTAGTTTCTAATGTTTCCACGGTTGCCATAACCGTTAATGATGTTAATGACGCACCAAAAGTAATTACCGGTAGCCACTTATCTTTTAACGAAGACACCTCTGCGCTGATTAATATTTCTGATTATTTTTATGATCCTGAAAATGATACTTTAGAAATCACCGCCATCTCAGCAGAAAGCGGCACTGCTGCAATTGTGGGCAATCAAATTTCCTACCTTGGCAATAGCAATTTTAACGGCATCGATCGTATCAATGTTACTTTGAAAGATGCCAATGGAGCCTTGAGCAACTTTACCGTTAACGCCACCGTTAATGCGATAAATGATGCGCCAATTGCCCAAAATGACAGCTTTACCGTTTTTGATCACACTTTAACCAGACTCACAGCTCTAAATAATGATACCGATATTGAAGACGTATTATTTGCCAGCAATATTATTAGCTTCACCAACCCTCTTTACGGCACAGTTTCAATCAACCCTGCCGACGGCTCTTTCTTATATCAAGTCGAGCAAGATTATATCGGAACCGATTATTTTACTTACACTATTACCGACTCCGCCGGCCTTACCAGCAGCGCTACGGTAAACATAAATTCTACTTTAAGTAACTTCGCTCCCGTTGCCGTTGCAGATAATTTCACCACCAATGAAGATCAGGCCATCACCATTAGCTTTGCTGATATTTTTGCCAATGATTCTGACATTGAAGATGGAACCGCTATTCAAAATCTTACCGAAAGTAAGATAGTTTTCGCCACTCCATCTAACGGTTCGATCTCGGTAAATTTTAACAACCGCACCTTAACTTATACTCCTAATAAAGATTATAACGGCAGCGATTCGATCTCTTACCAGATCAAAGATAGCGGCAATAAAACAGCAACTGCCTCCATCAACTTGAATATCTTGCCGATCTACGACGCTATTACACTTCCAAATAAAATCGGCTCCAAGCAAGCTCAGATCGATAAAAATTTCAGCTACAATCTTGGTACGTTATTTACCAATGTTGATCACAGTGCCTTACAAATCACAGTTCAAACTGCCGATGGTTCCGAATTGCCATCTTGGTTAAGCTTTAACGCCGAAACTTTAGAATTGACGGGAATTCCCACTGATGCCGATTACGGTTTTAAAATTATTAGCCTTACTGCCACTGACGGCACCACCACCATCGAAACCAAATTCAACCTAATAACCGACAAAGAGTTAGAAGGTGATGAGGACGCCAATATCATTCAAGCAATCAATGGCACTGTTAGCGGGATTAACGGTAGCCCCGATTTATTAATCGGCAGCCAAGATGATGACGTTATGCAATTTGTCGGGGATGAGAGTTGGCACTCTAATTTCCTATCATTGAATTACTACACTGAAGACTTGCTTGTTATCGAAAGTAAACTCATCAACTTTGACGCTTTTGATGGTCAAGATGGCATTGATACAATTAACCTAACCAACAATAGTGACGGCATCTTCTTGGATAATTTAATGTCACTTAACCCCAGCAAAAATAGCTCCCGCCTTTCCGGTATTGAAATTATTAATGGCGAAGATGGTGACGATTTAATCGATTTATCATCTCTAGATTTCACTTACGGCAACGTCACCCTAAATGGCGGCAATGGCGATGATGTTTTATGGAGCAATGATGGCGACGATATTCTCAATGGCGATAGCGGTAATGATCAAATTGTCGGTGGCCGCGGTGACGACATCATGTCGGGCGGCACCGACAACGATATTATTAAAGGCTACATTGGCGACGATACTTTAATCGGCGGCGCCGGAGCTGATATTTTAACCGGCGGAGCAGGCAGCGACATCTTTAATTTCAGCAGCCTTTCTGATTCAACCATCAGTAGCAGCGATTTAATCACTGACTTTACCAAAGGCGAAGACAGCATCAGCTTCTCCGGCCTCAACTTTACCAACATTACCAGCAATACCAACTCAACTGATGCTAGTACCTTGATTTATCATTTCGACAATGGCACAACTGTAATTGAAAATTCAGATCACACTTTTATGCTAAAACTGACTGGCAATATTGCTTTGGATGAAAGTGATTTTAACTTCGCCCCGTCGTAAAGACGGGGTGACAAACCCTGCCCCCATGACTTACAAAAACAAAGACATCGACTTCAAAAATCTCCAACTCGAAACCCAAATGGTTCGCGGCGGGACAATCCGCTCTAACTTCGGTGAAACTTCCGAAGCAATTTTCTTCAACTCCGGTTTCGCTTACAATTCTGCCGAAGTTGCCGAAAGCCGCTTCAACGGCGAAGCTCCGGGATATGTTTACTCACGCTACTTAAACCCAACTCTAAAAATGTTGGAAGATAAATTATCCTTACTCGAAGGCTCGGAAGCTGCCTGTGTAATGGCCAGCGGCATGGCCGCAGTTTTTGCGGCAATCATGTGCCAAGTAAAAACAGGTGATCATTTTATTGCTTCAAAAGTTTTATTCGGCTCTTGCTTTCACATCGCCACCAAAATTTTACCCAATTACGGCATTGAGGTAACTTTGGTTGAAGGCACAGATCACGAAGCTTGGAAAGCTGCTTTCAAAGCCAACACCAAAGTTGTTTTTATTGAAACTCCGGCCAATCCTAATCTAGAAATTGTCGACATTAAATTCGTCGCCGACCTCTGCAAAAAAAATAACGCCTGCCTGATTGTCGACAATATTTTTGCCTCACCTTACTGCCAAAAATCTTTAGAACTTGGTGCTGACGTTGTAGTCTATTCCACCACCAAACACATGGATGGACAAGGTCGTAGCCTTGGCGGTTGCGTTTTAGGCAAAGAGCAATTTATTAAAGAAGTTTTACTACCATTCCACCGCCACACCGGACCGGCAATGAGTCCTTTCAATGCTTGGATCGTTTTAAAATCTCTGGAAACTTTTGCTTTACGCATCGAAAGACATTGCGCTAATGCCCAAAAAATTGCCGAATTTTTAGAATCACATCCAAAAATTGCGCGCGTTTTGTACCCGACTTTAAAATCTCACCCACAATTTGAAGTAGCTAAAAAACAAATGGTCAACGGCGGCGCCATGCTGGCCTTCGAAGTTAAAGGCGGCAAAACTGCAACTTTCGCTTTCATGAATCGCCTGCAACTGGTTGATATTTCTAACAATCTGGGAGATGCCAAATCCCTAATCACCCACCCCGCAACCACCACCCACTCGAACATGAGCCGCGACGACCAAGAAAAAATCGGCATCACCGAATCAATGTGCCGCCTGTCGGTTGGATTGGAACATGTCGATGATTTGATTGCGGATTTGGGGCAAGCCTTAAATTAACAGTTAACAATTATCAATTAACAGTTTAACTGTAAATTGATCGCAACCCCCCACTGTTAATTGCTAACTGTTAATTGATAATTAATCCCTATGCCTAGCTTCGACATCGTTTCCAAAATAAATCTCCAAGAAATGGACAATGCAGTAAATTCCGTACTGCGTGAACTCACTAACCGCTACGATTTTAAAGGGGCGGTTTTTACAGTGGAGTTCAAGAATAAAGATAATTTGATCAACCTCACTGCTGAAAGCGAATTTAAGCTTGGTCAAATTGGTGAATCACTGCGCGTGTTTGCACTGAAGCGCGGCATTGATCCCAAGGCTTTCGATTTTCAAAAAGAAGAAAAGGCCGGCGGCAATATGATGCGCCAAGAAGTGAAATTAAAAAACGGCATTGAGCAAGAAACCGCTAAAAAGATTGTTAAACAAATTAAAGATGCGAAGTTAAAAGTTCAGGCTTCAATCAAAGCTGATGAAATCCGCGTTGATGGCAAGAAGCGTGACGATTTACAAGAAGTAATGACTTTTTTACGCAGCAGTAGTTACGACATTCCGCTGCAATATATTAACTTCCGCGACTAGAGGTACTTAAATTGGCTAACATTGGCAAAGGAGTGGGGAAAACACTTAATGCAATAGGAAAGTTGGGAGATTTTTTATGGAATAACCCAATTTCCAAAGCCATAAAATTTGGCGCCTCGCTTGCTTTAGGGCCATCTTTATTCGTAGTAGGCGGAGCCTTAAGCTTAGTTGGAAGAGCTGCATTAGAGGTAGGACAAGTAGCTCACACTAAATTGATTAGAACATTCGACAATAGCACGGTAAAAAAAGTACAAGCCGGCTGGGAAGAAAGATTAAAAAGTTACAAAAGCTTCGTTACATCATCCTTAGAATCTTCGATGTTTGCATGGTACGATACCGCAGATTTTGTGCGCGGCAGCTGGGCCGCAAGACAAGATGAAGCCGGTTACGGTAACACTACCGATGGCGACTTTGAAGATCCGACAAATGTAGAATCTTACGCCACTGTAGGCGGAGAAAAGAAATTCAAAGAGCTGGAAGTAATAAGAGTTGCGAATAGAGATAATCCCGTTTTAGGAAAAGAAACACCTTCAGTAACAATGAGTCCTATTAACGAAAGCACCACCTTAGCATCTCCGCAACAAGGCCGTGGTCGCGGGTCATCTGGCTCCCTGAGCTATAATCGCAAAGACTAGACTATTTTAACACCTAAACTGTTAACTGATAATTGCTAACTGACAACTGTACTAACCACCCCCAATAAAATGCACAATCTCCAAACGACTCCCCTCCTCCACCATCACCTCTAAAAATTGATCCGGATTCACAATCTCCAAATCCTTCTCCACCGCAATTTTTTTCACATCCAACTCCAAATCAGAAATCAACTCCGCCACATTCATCACTCGCGCTAAGAATTTCTCTTCGCCATTTAGAATTATTTTTATTTTCGACATGTTGGGGGAAATTAAGAATTAAGAATTAAGAATTTAGAATTAAGAATTAAGAATTAGAAATGTACCAACGTACTTTGATCTAAGTTTTAACTTCAATTCGGAATAAGAAGTTCGCTGGTCGAGCGGGGGGGGGGGCATTTAGTGGGTGGGGGGAC
>CANGQE010000071.1 GCA_947455845.1 Rickettsiales bacterium | reverse complement strand
CGACCAGCGGGTTGCTGGAAGAGAACAAATTTTACATCCCTCGCTAGCGTTAAAGCCCGATTGAACCAATCGCGCTGTAGCGCCAGCGAAAGCGGATGGTGCGGTCGAGAAGATTTGAACTTCCACGGGTGTTACCCCACAACGACCTCAACGTTGCGCGTATACCGTTCCGCCACGACCGCGGGAGAGTTAATTATCAATTAACATTTATCGGTTAACAGTTTTAGACCAACTGTTAATTGTTAATTGCTAACTGTTAATTAACTAGAGGTTTCAACCGATTCAGCGCCACAATAAACACCGCTAAATCAGGATTTGGTTGTACTTTTAACTCAGAAATAAAGCCGTCGTAACGCTCAACTAAGAAGTCGACGGATTTAATCCAATTGTCTAGAGAGTTGCTTTCGCAGAAGTTTTTGTCGTTACAACTGTAATCAACAATGCGCTTGGCAATTCGCATCTGGTAAGAATAAAGATCTTCCAGAATTGTCTTGCTTGAAAGCTTCTGCCAGTGGTTTTCTAGAGTTAATTTAGAAACTTTACTGCGGAGCAATTTTAGCGAGAATCTAGTTCCAACTGCAAAATAAATTTTGGCAATTGTTTTTAAATCAAAGTTTGACGCTGCGGAAATTTCTGCAATGTCAAAAGCTGAAGCTACGGGATCCATTGCCGCAATTTTGCCAGCCAATTTACGGTTCACATTATTTAAATGGTAGCGCTCAATTTTTCTTTCGAATGATTCTCTTGATGCTTGCGCCAATACTTGCGACAAAACACCAGACAATTCGTCAGCAATTTTTCTGAAGCGCGTCACAATTGAAGAAACGTGACCCTTCGATTGATTACGCAACAACCACATTACCGATCTTTCCAGCAACTTATTAGCGCTTAAAAACATTGGCATTTGAATGTGCGAAGCAATCTTGCCGTCAAAACCTTCAATCTCTTCCCAAACTTCACGAAGTCTGAAAGAATCACAGGCAATAATGAAACTTTTCACCACGTCGGCAACGCCAAATCCACTGTCCTGACAGATTTGGTTAATGAAGGTAATGCCAATTCTATTCACCACGAAATTAGTAATCTGTGTAGCGATTATTTCATTTCTAAGTTGGTGATTGGAAATTTCGTCAGCGAATTGTTCCTGCATCGCTTTCGGGAAATAAGAGAATAATTCCTGTTCAAAATATTTATCCTTAACCAAACTTGAAGCTAAAACGTGATTGTAAATATCCATTTTAGAATAGGCTAACATCACGCAAAGCTCTGGGCGAGTAAGACCTATTTTATCGATTTGTCTTTTGTCAATTTCTTTTCTGGAAGGTAAAAACTCAATTTTGCGATTGAGGAATCCTGATTTTTCCAACTTATCCAAAAATTGCGACTGATCGCCAAGAGCAGAAATTCCTTGAAAAGAAGCAATTGAAATAGCCTGAGTTTGCAAACGGTTGTCGCTTAAAACTAGATGAGATACTTCGTCAGTCATTGACTCAAGGAATTTATTTCTTTCCTCAAGAGTAATTTTTTTGCTACGTAGCGCCGAAGTAAGAGCAATTTTAATATTCACTTCGTGATCCGAGCAATCAACACCGGCCGAGTTATCCATTGCGTCAGTGTTAATTGAGCCACCCGTCAAAGCGTATTCAACGCGTCCCTTTTGAGTGAAACCTAAATTACCACCTTCGCCCACTACTTTGCAGCGCAACTCACTACCGTTAATCCGCAAAGCATCATTGGCGCGGTCGCCAACTTCTTGGTTGGATTCGTCAATTGCTTTTACGTAAGTACCGATTCCACCATTCCAAAGTAAATCGACAGGAGCTTTTAAAATGGCTCTCATTAATTCAGTTGGCGTTAATTCGTCTTCTTCAATTTTTAAAACTTCTTTGATTTCGCGAGAAATTTTAATTGATTTAGCCGCTCTTTCAAAAATGCCGCCGCCCTTAGAAATTAAAGAGGCGTCGTAATCCATCCAAGTTGAACGCGGTAAGTTAAACATGCGTTCACGCTCAACAAAAGATTTTGCTGCATCCGGCTTCGGATCGAGGAAAATATGCATGTGGTTGAAGGCCGCAACTAGCTTGATGTGTTTTGAAAGTAACATTCCGTTACCAAAAACGTCACCCGCTAAATCGCCGATTCCGGCACAAGTGAAATCTTGAGTTTGGGTGTCAATTCCCATTTCGCGGAAGTGGCGCATTACTGAAATCCAACCACCTTTGGCAGTGATTCCCATTTTCTTGTGGTCGTAACCAACTGAACCACCCGACGCAAAAGCATCCCCTAACCAGAAATTATATTCGGCGGAAATTGAGTTGGCGATGTCGGAGAAAGTTGCCGTTCCTTTGTCAGCCGCTACTACCAAATAAGGATCAGAAGCGTCGTGCATTATTACGTTGTGCGGATGTTCGATTTTATTATTTACGACATTGTCGGTAACGTCTAACAAGCCGCGCAAGAATGTTTTGTAGCATTCAATGCCTTCTTTCTGAATTTCGTCACGGTTCAATCCTGTGGTGCTACGTTTAACCACAAAACCACCTTTAGAACCTACCGGTACAATCACCGCATTTTTAGTCATTTGCGCTTTCATTAAGCCCAAAACTTCAGTTCTGAAATCTTCTTGGCGATCCGACCAACGCAAACCACCGCGCGCAACTTTGCCACCTCTTAAGTGAATCGCTTCAACTCTTGAAGAATAAACAAAAATTTCCACATGCGGCAAAGGCAAAGGTAGTTCAGGAACTTTTTTACAATCAAATTTAAGTGACAAATAACCTTTGAAACCGCCGTCTTTGGCTGATTGGTAGTAGTTGGTGCGTAGTGTAGCTTTAATTACACCGAATATTCTTCTAATGATTGCGTCTTCAATAATGTCTTTAACTTGGTTCAAACCTTCTTTGATTCTGGCCGAAATTTTGTCGACTTTTTTCTGTCTTTCCGCCAAGTCAATTTTGGAGAATGTTTCGAATTTCGCTTCGAATAATTCAACCAAGAGTCTGGCTAAATCAGAATATTTAACCAGCACGTCAGCTACGTATTGCTGGCTGTAACGGAAATCAGTTTGGTAAAGATATCTAGTGTAAGCGTGCAGTAAGTAAACTTGTTTCCAGTTTAAATCTGCTGAAACTACCAAGCGGTTTAGGAAACCAACTTGCGCCACTTCTTTCCAAATTAAAGAAACCGTTTTTTCAAAATTTAACTTAGTTTTTTCAGAAAATTTGTGACCTGATTTGCTTAGATTTAAGTGGAAATAGTGAATCCAAACTTT
The DNA here is from genome assembly GCA_947455845.1 of Rickettsiales bacterium. GTDB lineage: Bacteria > Pseudomonadota > Alphaproteobacteria > Rickettsiales > UBA1997 > UBA2645. The sequence continues at coordinate 3,811 of CANGQE010000071.1, read as the reverse complement.
GGTTTTTGATCTAACTTTTTCATCTTCTTCAACATTGACTACGTAGGTGTGCTCTTGAATCACGTTGAAACCGAAACTTTCAAGAATCGGCATTATTTCCGAAAGAATTAATTCTTTTTTCGGACTGTAAATTTTTAATTCGCTGACATCTTCTGGAAGTGAATCGGAAGATTTGTAAAGATTAAACAAAGCCGAATCTTTTGCCAAACATTCTTCCACCCTTGAAATATCAATGGCCGCACGCTTCGGATCGAAGCGGTTAACGTAACTAACCGAGAAAGCATTTTTGTATTTGGCGCAAAGTGAAATACGTTGTTCGTCGTCAAACTTAGCCATTACCGCTTCAAGCAAATCGTCGCTCCAAACGCGGGTCATTTTAGTAAGTTCATTTTCTACTGCTACTTCATTCACTTCAGGAATGACTTTATTAACAACGCGAACAATGACGTGGAATCTGATTAAATTAGAATCGGTAATTTGTACGAAAGAGTCGGCAACTTCACCTTGATAAATTTCCGACAAATATTCTTTTATTTTGTCGCGTAATTCAGAATTGCTGCGGTCGCGTGGCGTGAAAATTAAGCAACTAACAAAGCGGTTAAATTTATCTTTGCGGGCAAAAAATCGAACTTGAGAACGGCCGCAAATTGCCACAATTCCCGTAGCATTTTTAAGTAAATCTTGTGGGCTGATTTGGAAAAGTTCGTCGCGCGGGTAAGATTCTAAAACCGAAACCAATTCTTTGTAATTGTGGCTGCCTTTAATGTAACCTGAATCAGAAATAACTTGGGCGATTTTGCCACGGATTAGCGGAATGGAATTGGTGCTTTCATTGTAAGCTGAAGAGGTAAAAAGACCGACAAACCTGAATTCTCCCATTACTTTGCCGTCAGCAGAAATTTTTTGAATGCGAATTCTTTCCGCATTAGAAATTTTGTGAATGCGAGAACGGTAGCGTGATTTTAAAACTTCAATTACGTAAGGATTGGCCACTGAGTCGGTAACTTCTTCAAATGACGTATTTTGTACTTCAGGGCGAAAATCTTCGTGCTCAGAACGGAAAATACCAAAGCCGGAATTTGCAACTTCTTCAAGACGGCATTCATTTTTCTTAACTTCTTTAATGTCGAATTCTTTAGCGCCTAAAAGAATAAAGTTACCGCTATTCATCCAAGAAATAAATTCTTTGATTTCTTCAATTTCTTTTTTGGTTTTTTTAGCATTGCCAATTTGCTCTCCGGCCTTTTGGGCAAGCTCCATCATTGATTTCCAATCAGAAACCACTAGCGCGACATTTTGCAGAATTTTACCAATATTTTCCTCCAACATTTTAATGTCGGAAGCTGAAGTGATTTTGTCTAAATGAAGTTGGATTACTGATTCTTGTTTAGAATTTTTGGTTGAAGAAACTTCTTCTAATTTACCATTTTTATCGCGGCTCACCGAGTAAATCGGGTGAATAATATTTTTTACTCTAATGCCGTATTTGTCCAAATAAGCCACCGTCGAATCCACAAGGAACGGCATGTCGTTATTGGCGATGTCGAGGAAAGTGTGGATTGATTCAAAACCATTTTTTTCAATGGTCGGATTGCAAATTCTAACCTTAAATTCCGTAGCTTTTCTTACCGAAAAAAACTCGAAACTAAGTAGCGCGGCATTGTACAAATCTTCCGTAGAATAATTGATGAAGTCGTGTCCTTGACTTTCAGAGTAGAAGTTTTTGACAAAATCGACGAAGTCTTTTTTGTCAAATCCAAGAAGATGTTTTTTCTTTTGCGAAAAATCGATTATTTGCTCGATTAAACTCTGCATTTTTTGCATAAATTTTAAAAAATTATTTTATTTCTTAATGAGGGTTACAACCATTTGCATTCCTTCCAGCCTAGGATTGACCTCTGGCTTAGCGTATTCATCAGTCTCTCTTAAAATATCCACCATCATTTTTTCAGCAAGATCACGGTGAGTAATCTCACGACCTCTCATCCTGATGCTGATTTTAACCTTGTTACCTTTTTCAATAAATTCTTTTGTGTGTCTAATTTTAGTGTCAAAATCACCCTTCCCAATATTGATCGACATCTTGACTTCTTTGACTTCAACAACCTTTTGCTTCTTCTTAGCATCCGCAGCTTTTTTCTGAATTTCGTATTTCATCTTGCCAAAATTAGCAATTTTGCAAACCGGCGGTTCAGCATTTGGTGACACTTCAATCAAGTCTAGATCGACTTCCTGAGCCATTCTAATGCCTTCCGTAACCGTGGTTACTCCGAACATTTTCCCCTCATGATCAATAAGGCGAATTTCCTTAGCCTTAATTTGATCGTTAATCTTGAAAGGGTTATTTGAAGTAGCTGGTTGTTGCTGCGATCTGATTGGTCTCACGTATTTTTTTAAAATTGTTAAAAGGATGGAACCAGAGCAAACTAAAAGCGCTCAGGTAAAATTCAACTTATGAAATTGAGGTAATGTTTAGGAAGACGAAATTTAGTAATTTCAATGAAGTCAAAACGCAAGTCGTGATCTTGAAAGCGGCTGTTTTGCGAAATAAAAAACTCCGCCGATTTTTTAATGCGGAAGATTTGACGCGTGGTTAAAACTTCCTCGATTAAAGTTTTTTTACTGCGGGCTTTAACTTCGACAAAAATAATTACGCGGGACTTTTTTGCGACAATGTCGATTTCACCGTAGTAAGATTTGTAACGCCATTTGAGGATTTGGTATCCTTTAAGACGGAGCAGAAGAATGGCAATTTTCTCAGCGAAAAGGCCGAATTGGTAGGTTTTTTTTGGCATTTGGGTTTGGTGTTTAGTTTTAGGAAAGCCCTCTTTGAAAAAGAGGGAGGGAGCCGCCTTAGCCGCAGAAGGGTGATTTAAAATGCGCAAGTGACGGGCAAATCACCCGTCTGCTTGCTACGCAAGCATCCACCCTCTTTTTACTTACAAGTTTTTTTTATTTTTTGAGTAAGTTGCAATTGCAAAGCAATTGTCAAAGAGGGCTTCCCCTCAATTAACCTTACTACCCTTCCAGTAATGATCCGACTTAATCTCATTCAACCTTGAAACCGTACGGTGGAAGGCCTCAGCCCCCACCCCATTTTCGTAAATCTTCTCCGCTTTAGTTTTTGCCAGCACAATCAAGCCCACTTTATTTTCGTAAACCTCGTCAATGAAAAGCACTAATCGCCTCGCCTCGTTGCGGTCTTCTTCAGTCAGCTTCGGAACCTTCAGCAAAAAAATTAAATCAAAATTTTTACAAATTGTCTGGTAATCAGACGCCGCAAAATCAACGCGACACAATTCATCAAAATTAAAAATGGCGATTTTTAGAGATTGGGGAATAGATCCTGAAACAAGTTCAGGATGAAGGCGCGTGGAGGTTTTAGAGTTACTGTCATCCTGAATTTGTTTCAGGATCTGTGTTGCGGACGGAACTTCAAAAGCCCTCTTAACCTTCACCTCCCGCCCCCACACCATTATTTTTTTGGCACTCGCCTTCTTACCTTCAGTCAAATGCTGAATAATTTTCTTCACCTCGTCCCGATTTTTTTCACTCGAAACAAAATATCTTTTAGTCAGGTTTTGCCTGTACCTACTGCGGTAATCAGTCGGTGAATCCAAATACAAAACTTCACAATTTTTCAACAAAACCTTGTCGACAAATTCCAAAAAACTTTCACGCTGCAACCCATTTTTGTAAAGCTCGCGCGGGTAAGAATTAGAAGTAAAAACCGCCACCACATTTTGTGAAAATAAGTAAGAAAAAATCCGCGACAACAACATTGCATCCGCAATGTCAGTCACCTGAAATT
>CANGQE010000070.1 GCA_947455845.1 Rickettsiales bacterium | reverse complement strand
TAAGCCCAACTAATTTTTATCAAATTAACTCATTGTTTGAGACGTTCTTGTTTCAATGGGCTGGGGTTGAGGATTTTACTTCTGCGCAAGTTTACGAATCCGGCACTAGCACTAAAATCGATCACCGCAAAGTTGCCTTTTTAGAGAAAGCCACGGGCTTAGATTTTAGAGTTCCCAATGACGCGGTAATTTCTCAGGCTCAAACTTCTTGGGATTTATTTTACAATACGCTTTTAACCAGATTTCTAACTCAAGGAACTTTCAAAGAAATTTTCCCCGATGCTTCTTACAGTTTCAGCACAGATACCACCAGCATCAACACCAGTTTAGACGAAGCGATTACGAATATCTTATCCCTTTCTGTTAGCTTGGATAGGAACAGTTTTTTGAATTACGCCTATTACTCGAAGACGATTCTTCAGTTGAACAAAGATCAGTTCACTTCTGAAACAAATACAAGTTTTGACACTAAAGTTAACGACATGCTCAACAGCATTATTAACTCTGTATCAATTCCCAACTTCTCTTTCAACGGCATCTTCAACATCGGCACTGACGCAAGCGAAACTCTCTACGGAGCTGTTAATTCTGATATTTTAAAGGGAGAATCGGGAGAAGATTTTATTTATGCCGAATCGGGCAATGATTACATCGAAGGCAATGAAGGAAGTGATTATTTGAAGGGAGGGGCCGGAGATGACATTTACAAATTCAACTTAGGTGACGGACAAGATACCATTGAAGAAACCAGCGGCACTGACAAAATAGTTTTCGGAAGCAGCATCACCCAAACTTCCCTAGCCTTTGTGAGGATCGGAGTTGATTTGTTGATTAGTATCGGAAGCGGCAGCGACAAAATTGGCATTAAGAATTTCTACAGCGCCACTACAAGCAGAGGCGAGACTACTTTAAATCAAACTCTATTTATTCAAAAGGTTATTGCCCAAGAGTGTAGTAAAATTAACAAAAACGAATTTTTTCAAGATCAAAATTATGCTTAACTTATCTCGGAGTAACCAACCTAAAACAAAGACAAACTTTTTATTTAATGGAGCTTATGTTGTATGGATGAGAAATCATCCAAGGCTTAGCATTCTTGTATTGGTATCCATTTTTATAATGAGCTTCTTTATAATATTTTATACATCTTTTTCTGAAAAGTGGGATAAAAATCATTCGTTTTATCCAATCAAAAATGATTTTCTAATTCTTTCAATTGCCAGCTCAGTTCAAATTTTTTTATGTGAGAAAGATATCTTTTGTGAAGGCGTAGTTAGTAAAGCGATAGATCGAATTAAAGAGTCGAGTTATTCACATATTGCAAAAAGAATTCCCGCCTCTGATGCAGAAAAATATTTCTACCTAATATCCTTAGTAGATTACAAAATTTATCAAAAAAATATAGATGATCAAACAAAGATAATTTTGTTGGAATCTTTTGCTGGGTTAGCAAACTCTACAGAGTTTAAGAGTCATCAAGTCGGAGGCGCTCCAAATAAGATATATAAGATGATGATGATTTTTGATGTTTTAACGGATTCTGATTTATATCGAGCTAACCTAACTAATGAGGAAGAAAACTTTTTAATATCTACGTCAAATAGCTTTCTTAAAAGCTTAGAAATTGCTCATTTGGTTCCTGAATTTAAGCAGCGTAACATCTCAATTACGACGCTTCCGAGATACTCTGTTGGTGTTTACAATCTCGTTATTAAAAAAATCAAAACAGATTTTAAATCATGTAACGATTTAGTGTCGCAGCAATATAAAGATTCAACAAATCTGACTTTAAAGATTTTATCTGAATTGCGTAGGGAAGGAAATTTTTTAAACTCACATGAGTTGGAAACGATAGATAATTTAATGGATGTAATAGACACCAATCTTAATTCCGAAAAACCCTTTAACCAATGTTTAGGCGTAAATGTCAGATCAGAATAATCAGAATCAACCACCGCAAGAGGCCTCTACCTTGCTTAAAGAGGGAATGATGAGTTGGATGGATCATGTTGGAGAATCCCTGCCTTTTAATTCTGCAAAATGGATTGCAATAAAAGCTTTGGGTCCTTCAGCTGAAGTAGCGGATTACTATGTTCAAGTTGAAAAAATTAAAGATGATAATAATGGAGAAATTAGTTACAGAGCTAGGTTTGATACTGCTACTGAATCAGTTGTAACCTATAGTCTAGCGCTTGCTACAGAGATTGCTCTTGCTCCGTATATTGCTAGTACAGCGGTAGCTGTTGCCGTTGGTGTTGGTACTTATATCGCTATTGATTCCGCTTATGATGCAGCTAAGCCTTTGATGACAAAGGTTGGTAACACATTCTTTGACCCAGAGAGTAAAGTTTATAATCCAGAAGCTAAAAGTATTACAGCAAGTTTTGTTGATGACCAAGAAGTTCTATCTTCTGAATCATACTCCATCAAAAAAGGTGATACTCTCTACGACATCGCCTCCGTTTACGGAGTCACGGTCGACGAACTAATCGCTGCTAACCCACAGCTAACAGCCGAAGGAAGAATCAGTAGCGATGGAACCTACGCCCTGATCAAACCCGGTGAAACCTTAAATATTCCAGATGGTGCAACCCTCGATGAATATTCCGAATATTGCACCTACACCGGAGAAAACATAGCTTCATTAACTCCTGAAGAACAATCTAATCTACAAGATGTTTGGGATCTTTTAAGTCCAAGTAGCCTTCAAGAATTTTCTGCTGTAATTGTTGGGAAGGTTAATAGTAGTATCAACTCAATCACCCAATCCATCTCCACCTCCTACACCACTTTTTCAAATTCTGTTACTAATGCTATTACCCGAATCGATCCGCTAATCATCGACCTAAACGGTGATGGTCTTAAGTTGAATTCATGGCAAGAGTCAGGAGTAACTTTTGATCTAAACGGTGACGGCTTTTCTGAATCTACGGGATGGACAACGGCGTCAAGTGACGATGCCTTTCTGGTTCTAGACAAAAACTCTAATGGCAATGTTGACAGTATTGATGAGTTATTTGGTAACAGCTCTAGCACGGGTTTTGAAGTTCTTAAAAAGTTTGATTCAAATGCCGACAATCTGATCAACGCTACTGATGCCCAGTTCAATCTATTAAAGCTCTGGAAAGACTCAAATGCTAACGGAGTAGTAAATGAAGGAGAGTTAACTTCTCTGACAGAAAATGGGATCACTGAGATTTCGCTTAAAACTCTGAACAATCTTTACTCCTCAAGTGGCAATTTAGTTACAGAAACTGCTGAAGTAAAAATCACTGATCCGAACAATCCAGATAGTAACACCAATACTTCCACCCGAACTGTTAGCGAAGTTCTATTTGCGATGAACCAGTTTAATAGTTCGATTGTAAATCCTGATGAAGCGCTAGGTCCTAATTTTACTTTGGATGTTAATACTCTTTTACTTCCTTATTCCAGAGGTTATGGCTCGTTGAATTCGTGGCAGGTTGCCATGACGCTTAACAGTGAACTTTTTGAAACTGCTCAAACTCTAGCTAATTTAAGCCCAACTAATTTTTATCAGATTAACTCGTTGTTTGAGACGTTCTTGTTTCAGTGGGCTGGGGTTGAGGATTTTACTTCTGCGCAAGTTTACGAATCCGGCACTAGCACTAAAATCGATCACCGTAAGGTTGCCTTTTTAGAGAAGGCCACGGGCTTAGATTTTAGAGTTCCCAATGATGCGGTAATCTCTCAGGCTCAAACTTCTTGGGATTTATTTTACAACACGCTTTTAACCAGATTTCTAACTCAAGGAACTTTTAAAGAAATTTTCCCCGATGCTTCTTACAGCTTCAGCACAGATACCACCAGCATCAACACCAGTTTAGATGAGGCGATTGCAAATATTTTATCCCTCTCGGTTAGTTTAGATAAGAATAGTTTTCTGAATTATGCTTATTACTCGAAGACTATTCTTCAGCTGAATAAAGATCAATTTATCAACGACTCCAACTCCCCCGAAACCAACACCACCTTTGATACTAAAGTTAACACAATGCTAACAAGCATCATTAACTCTGTAGCAATTCCCAACTTCTCTTTTAACGGATTATTTAACATCGGAACCGATGCTAGTGAAACCCTTTACGGAGCTGTTAATTCTGATATTTTAAAGGGGTTAGAAGGAGAAGATTTTATCTACGCTGAATCGGGCAATGATTACATCGAAGGCAATGAAGGCAGTGATTACCTGAAGGGTGGAGCAGGAGATGACATTTACAAATTCAACTTAGGCGACGGGCAAGACGCAATTGAAGAAACTTCGGGCACTGACAAAATCGGCATTAAAAATTTCTACAGTGCAAATACCTACAGAGTCAAAACCTTAGAGTTCGCTGAATATTGCAACGATAATGGAAAAAATGAAACTCAGGGTAGAAATATTTGTTCGTTTTAAAACCTAAGATTAGTGGACGTAGAGCTTTTCGCAAAATAAAAATCTAAAAAAATTAATTAACCGCATTTCCTAAAAATGAAAACTCGTCACTCCAAAATAAAAATATTTTTTATAGCTCTGGTATCAATTTTTGCGCTTATAATAGCTAATCAAGTAGGTTCTAAAGCATTGAATCATTTTAAAAAAGGATTCTATTTTGAAAAATACAACGGCACAGATGAGGCGAAAAAATATCTTTTTAAAATCCATCCTATGGGAAGTGATGTGGAAGCTTTAGTCCAAACTTTAAAAAATGCAGGAGCGATATTTGAGAGTGAGAAAGTTTTTAATGAAAAGGATAGAAAAATTTACTACAAAATGGACAAAGAAGCTTATGCATCGCTGGACTGCTATTATAAGCAGAATGGGCTTTTAGTTGGGTATGAGTGGAAAATTGGAATCGTATTTAACAAAGATAGAAAGATTTTAGCATATAACATGATCAAGCAATTTTAAGGTCTGTAATTAAATTGGTTTTTAACCCTTATCACAACACCACATGTCAAACGAAATCCCAAGAATAGAAATTTGGACAAGAGATTTAACCGGCCCGATTCCTGAAGTTCCAATTTTAGGCACAAAGCCTCAGCATCTTTATATTAAAAACAAAAAGGGGGGGTCAGGTCGATTATATGACATATAAAAATCTAAAATTCTTATGTCATATACAAAGTCGGTCAAACCTTTCCAACTTCTAATTCAATAACTTTTTAGCATGAAACTTTTCCTAACGATTATCTCGGTTATTTTAATCATCCCTATCTCTCTGATGTATTGTAGTTTTGCCATGACAAAAACCATTACTAATGATCCAATTTATCCAGATAAAAAAAATTCTCTCGAGCCAAAGCAGCCGTATGCTTTTAAGCTTGCAGAACGAAAGGATATTTCAGTTCCATTTGATGTAACTAAGGCAGGAAGTAAGGTGGAGATTGATGTTAAGGTTGTGGATGAAGTGGTTAATCCATATACGTTTTATTTGGCATTTCATTATGTGGATCCAAGAAATCCCGATGAGAAAGAATTTGGATTTCTTGACGATATTTTGTCGTTTTTTCCTAGTAAACCAAGGGCTCCAGAAGAATTATCTGATAAACGTCGTGTTCGAAAGTTGGTAGGAGATGGTTTATCAACAAGACCGGATGGAACTAGAGTTCTCTCTTCTAAAAATCCCGGCATATCAGTTCCGATAAAGCTAAAGATTTTTACAAATGAAGAAGGTGTGGAGAAGTTAGTTTACGATAAAGAAACTGAGCCTTACTTATTTTCTTGGGGTCGAACTTTTAATAAAATTATTGTCTCAGAAAAAATGGCTAAAGGCAATTATAAAATCATTGCCGAAACAATAAAAGATTCGCCAGAACTAATTGGAACCAAAATTACTTTTGGCATAAGAAGATCTCACCAAGCAAAATAAAAGAACCAAAAAATACCGAAACATATGCCACAACTAATCATAAACATCGCAGATAGAGGAACTAAAACCATAGACAAAGACGGTGTGGAATCGACCTCCGCGGTAGGTCATATGTGGTATAGCTTAATAGATGATAGTGGAAATAGAGATAGTTTTGGTTTTGGTCCATTGGAACATGGAATGCCAAGATCTGATGGAGAGCCGATAGATAATGACGACTCCACATATGAACTAGATTACAGCGAATCTGGTGGTGATTACAGTAGAACAATTCAAATCTCCCAGAAGCAATATGATGACATGCTTAATTTTGGAAAAAATCCGGATGATAATGGTTTTGATACCGCTATATACAACGGCGTCACCAACAGCTGCGTTGACTTCACTTGGAAGGCACTTGAAGTAGGTGGTTTCAATCCTCAGAATTTTTCAGGGGACATCCTTCCTTCAAATAATATCAATAACGTTAAGGCGATCAGTGAAACCGGCCCTCAACCTCAGATGGAACCAGAATCTACGCCAGAAAAAGATGGTCAATCGGTTGGAGATTGGGCGTCTGATTTGGCGGACTCACTAGGTTATGAAGTTACCGAAATGATGGGCGCGGCTCAAGGATTTTTCTCTGATATGTATTTAGATACAGCTGCACAAATTGGAAATATTTCTAGTTCTATCTCTACCGCCTACGGAGATTTTTCAAATTCTGTTACAAATGCAATTCGTAGAATTGATCCTCTAATCATCGACCTAAACGGTGACGGTTTGAAGTTGAGTTCGTGGCAAGAGTCGGGCGTAACTTTCGATCTTAATGGTGATGGCTTTTCTGAATCTACTGGCTGGACTACGGCTTCTAGTGACGATGCCTTTTTAGTCTTGGACAAAAACTCCAATGGTAATGTCGACAGTATCGACGAACTATTTGGCAACAGCTCCAGCACCGGCTTTGAAGTGCTAAGTAAGTTTGATTCAAATGCCGACAATCTAATCAGTTCCAACGACTCTCAGTTCAATCTTCTAAAATTGTGGAAAGACTCCAACGCTAACGGAGTGGTGAATGAAGGAGAGCTCACATCTTTAGCTGATAATGGAATCACCGAGATCTCCCTAAAAACCCTGAACAATCTTTACTCCTCAAGTGGTAATTTAGTTACGGAAACTGCTGAAGTAAAAATCACCGATCCGAATAATTCTAGTGCTACCTCCACCCGAACCATCAGCGAAGTACTCTTCGCGATGAATCAGTTTAATAGT
>CANGQE010000069.1 GCA_947455845.1 Rickettsiales bacterium | reverse complement strand
TTTAGTGATCCCTGTTCCACCCTTACCATAACTTACCACCAAACCCTCAGCGACTTCAGCAAATTCGGATGAGTTTCTGTAATTTATAGAACGCGGACAGCCATAGGTCGAAACGATACCAACCAAGCTATCTCCAAAAATATATCTAGTATTTGCCATTAAATTTAGAAAATAAGCCGGATTATATTGTTCCGATCCGGCATTGCCACCACCCGTCATACGCACCACGGCATATTCTTCATTTTTTGCAATCATGGTCCAATGGCTATTAGTAACTGCAACTTGCCTCTTTAATAATTCTTCCACCTGAGGATTAAGTTTAAAAATTGCATTCACTGAAAGACCTGTTGCCACCGTAGTATCGGTTGGCAAAGGGTTTTCCACATCAAAAAAATCTTCCACCTTATTTACTATTTTCCGAAATATTCCCGATTCGGAAAATCGGTTATTTGAGTTTTTGTCGAAAGTAAGATTCATTTTATATCCACCGGTGAGATGAACTTTATTAGCATAAAAAAACTCTCCCTCCGCGCTTAAAACTCCGGCCACCTCAGGATTTCCTTCCTGATTTTTCATTAATAGAATCTTTCTGATCTCTTTCCCATCAATCCATTTTACATCATTTTTTTGAGCAATTTCTTTATTAATTTCGTAAGTATCAAATAATAAATTAGTATCACCCTTATACTTCCAAGCCGCTAAAACTCCTTCTCCGGGAAATAATGAGATTTTTTCTCCCACCTCCATTCTTTCAACTTCGATTCCGGTTTCTTTTAATTGGTGATTTTCATATTCAATTTCTTTGATGTTTTTTTTACTAAGCGCCACATGTATAGCTGTAGGATTCTGTAGGGCTTCTTTGACATTACTGGTAAGCTTAACACCAGTTTGTTCTTCAATGGATATCAAAATCTCTTGTGAAACCATTCCTTCTATGCGGTTAATCTCATGTTCAGTTATTTCATTTTTAAGCTTACGATATTCTTGCTTCCAATAGTTCAACTCATTACCGAAATAAATACGTAATTTTTTGGGATCGATTGTAAAAGGAACATCAATTTTTCTGTAATCAGGGTCTAGCGCTTCTTCAGATGTAATTCCTATTAAATTTCTTAAAATAATCACTCCCATCAAAGAATGACCGGTTAGATGGCTATCAGCATTTAAAGCGTTACTATGTCTGGCGTGAGATTGTTTTGCTGAAAAAATCTCATTCGACTCTTTATGATCTCTGGTAATGTAGGTAATGTCGCTCAACCTTTCTCTAATTTTTTCAATCATACCTGCTAACACCACTTGATTCTGCGCTGCCGGACCCCCTATACAAAGCATGCTATCTTTTCCCTTAGCAGCAATTTTTGCTTTTTCATATTTTTCTCTTAGGTCGTAAGAGTCATCCAGATCTGACAATATTACATTTATTGACCCGACCTCTTCACCAACATCATGTGCCGGAAATAACATACTATTTTCAAAAAACTCTGCCGATTTTTGTTCTGCAAAAACACTTCTGGCAATGTCGATAGTCTTGAGATCTCGCGTTAACTTAGTTTTTACATCATCAATCTGCTCCACACATCTTTCATGAACATCAATAAACTCTTTAACACTCGCTAAATCAGAACTTCTATTTAAGGCTTCAACAGATTGGATTCCATAGGGTAATATTGCTGGTCGCCACAGTCTTTGTGCCTTACTAAGAAATTGCGCCTTACTCAGAAATTTTCTCATGCAATATTTTGGAAAAAAGTAAAGTTTCTATAAAGATGTAAAATTGATCTGATTGTTTGGAAAAAGCAAATTCTGTATTTTTGTAGAATTATTTTTTTCTTATGTATCTTTTGCAAGTTGGTTTATTTTCTAAAACAATAAATTCAACAAATGAAAGTAGCTCAATTTGCAGAACCTTTAGTCGCTCCAACTCCAGCCAATGACCTTCGCCACAGACCTTCACAGCAATTTTATGCTAATGAGTTTTTATCTGCTATTACGCATGAATTAAAAACTCCGCTCAATGCTATTCTTGGCTTTACCAATATTTTGCAGGAAGAAATTCTTAATCCACAATCACAAAAAGAATGCCTGAACTATGCTGACGAAATCCTGCAGGTAGCTCTTGATATGAATGAATTAATTCATGATCTGCTTGATGTTACTCAAATTCTGTCAGGAAATTTTTCGGTAGATTTAAGTAAAGAAATTAACATCGCTGATGCGATCAAAAGATCTGCCCGATTAAATCACGACTATTCCCTAGCCCGAGGCGTATCTATTAAAACTGAAATTTCTGACAATGTTGGCTTGATTAATCTTGATGCCAAAAGAATGAAACAAGTTCTAAGTAACCTAATTTCCAACGCGATAAAATATAGCCATTGCGGCAGCGAGATAAAAATTATTTGCAAAAAAACTTACGATAACTTTTTAGAAATATCCGTAAGTGATCAAGGCTTTGGCATGACTCCTGAGCAAGCTGAGGTTGCTTTCCAAAAATATCAAACAATCCCCAATCCTAATTCAGGCGTAGTAGATTCTTTTGGTCTAGGCCTGCCGATTACTAAACATTTGGTTGAGCTACAAGGCGGTACAATTGAGGTTAAATCAAAAATTAGCCATGGCACTGAGATGAAGTTAAGATTTCCATTTTCTCGTTAAGCAATAGATCCTGAACTTGTTTCAGGATCTATTCGAACACTGGATTATTACCCAATCCCAAGCTGAAATAAGATACAGATTTTTTTAAAAAATATTTGACATCTCAACAAAACCTAAAGACTGTTATTTTAATGTTTTTTCCTACAATATTTTTAGCAGATTTATGCAAATCAAACCAGCAGCTCAAGAGCAAGATAATCTCAACAGCTTGTCTCAAGAAGCACTTCAAATCCTTGATATTCTTGACCAAATCGAGAATCACACCGCAGCTCTTAGAAAGAAATTAATGTCAGAATTAAGACCAAAAAACGAAGCTGTTCATCTTAAACTTGATAATGTTTAGGACGCTTTTTTAAGCTTTCTCTCGCTTTCTTCCATTTGCGCTTCAGCAATATTTCTGGCGATTCCGATTCCGATTAACAGGTTTACTGAAAAGATCGCCAGAATACTAACCATTATCACCAGCACCTCGTTTAATCTTACACTCTTCAAGGATAGCAAAATAATCAGAATTAAAAAATTACTGTAGGAAACTGATAGACAAGAAATTTTCCTGATATATTCCTTGAAAAGAAATAGCCCGCACAAACCGGCTAGACACAGAAAAATCAATAACCCGTAGATTAACAAATAAATAAAACTCATATGAAAAAAATTTTTTTTGGATTTTTTTTAGCGACGTTTTTTCAGCTAACAAGTTTTAATCTTGCTCACAGTGAAATAATCGATATTCAAAACGAAGAGAAAACCTTTGGCGACTGGAAAGTTTTCTGCGAAATTGATGCCATGATGGACTTAGCTCACTGCAAAGTTGCCTCCAAATTTTATGACAATACTTCAGTCATCACAATTGAACCTACCGTTAAATATCTTAGTCAACTTTTTGTTGTTATTCCACAAGCTCAAGTTGGAAGCTTCGTAAAAATTCGCGTTGACAGAAATAACTTAATTCTTTCCCGCACTTTGTCTCAAAAAGATTTCGGATTAATTCCTCTTGATGATGAACAAAAAAACACCCTTTACCGCGAAATGAAAAATGGTGACTTTTTGTACCTACGTTTTAACGTGCGCAGTGCTGAAAAAGAAGTAACAGCTAAGATTAGTTTGAAAGATTTTAGAAATGCTCTTAGCTATTATAATTCCAGAATTTCGAAGTAGCCTCCCTTAACAATAAATCAATAAAACCATGACTATTCGCGTTGCTATTAACGGCCTAGGAAGAATCGGCCGCTGTGTTACCCGTGCAATTTTTGAAGATCCTAGATATTCCAACATCGAGCTTGTAGCAGTTAACGGATCAGCTCCCTCAGAAACACAAAAGCATTTGCTTAAATATGATTCAATTCATGGACGCTTCACTAAGTCAGTTGAAGTTGGTGAAAATTCTTTAATAATTGACGGAAAAAAAGTTCAACTTATTGCCGAAAGAGATCCAAAAAAATTACCTTGGGCTGATTTAAAAATTGATGTCGTTCTTGAATGCACAGGCGCTTTCACCCAATATAAAGATGCTTACCAACATATTGAATCAGGTGCTAAAAAAGTAATTATCTCTGCTCCCGCCAAAGAAGATTCAGTTAAGACTATCGTCTTCGGAGTCAATGAATCAGAACTTAATGCCGATGATAAAGTAATTTCAGTCGGCTCTTGCACCACTAACTGCCTAGCTCCAATTGCTAAAGCCCTTAATGATGCCATCGGTATTGAGAAAGGTTTTATGACCACAATTCACGCTTACACTAACGACCAAAATATCGTTGATAATGCTCATAAAGATCTGCGCCGTGCCAGAGCTTGTGCCATGTCAATGATTCCAACTTCGACTGGAGCTGCTAAAGCCATTGGTTTGGTTTTACCGGAATTAAAAGGAAAATTAGATGGCGGCGCGATTCGCGTTCCTACTGCCAATGTTTCAATGGTTGACCTAAACTTCATCGCTAAAAGAGAAACTAGCGTTGCTGAAGTAAATGACGTTGTAAGAAAATCAGCCGTCGGAACCATGGCGCAAGTATTGCAAATTGTTGACGAACCTTTGGTTTCAATAGACTTCAACCATACCGGTTTCAGCTCTTGCTTCGACACTACTCAAACTAAAGTTATGGGCGGTAACTTTGTTAAGGTTGCTTCTTGGTACGATAATGAATGGGCATTTTCTTTGAGAATGTTGGATGTGACTAGTTTGATTAAGTAATAATTCATCCGCTGGTCGAGCGGAGTCGAGACCTACCTGAGATTAGTCTACTGGCTAAGAAATTAAGCGTAAACTTCTGGTAGGTCTCGACTCCTCTCGACCAGCGGGTTGTCTCGAAATCACCATTTAAAAAAATTATTTACGCCCTTCCCCAACCAATCGCCCCATTCCTACAAGCTGCTCTGCACTAGAAACCCTAGACAGACTAAGCGGTGACGATGACATTTGTGAATTGATCAAGTCTATTATTTCAGAATCATCAGTAAGATCCGACATCCGTAACTCTTCACCCCCATCATTGATCGCTACTGCATTAACATCAGCACCTTTGCTAATTAAAAATTTAGCAATTTGAAAATACCCTCCAAAAACCGCAAAATGTAGCGGCTCCCAATTTCTTTCCGACTTACTATGAACAATGCTTTGATCTTTTGCGACTAACTGTTCCGCTATTTCAAAATATCCCTGATGCACAGCATAATGAATTGCAGCAAATTTATTATTAGCAGCAATGTCAACTTCCACTCCTTCCTGATTCAAAAGAAATTCAACGGCCTCATTTCGGTTGTTTTTAGCAGCCTGAATCAGAGCAGTTTCACCCGAACTATTAGTAGCGTTAACATTTCCTTTAGTGCCTTCATCAGGGTCTAAATAGCGTCTTAAGCCCTCAATGTCGCCATGTTGAGCAGCACTAAGAAATGAAGTTACTCTCTTATTGGTTAGCATTTATTAACAAATTATTACTGGAAGTAGGCTAAAATTCTAGTTACTAGGCACTGTTAGCTAATTAATTAGCTAACAGTGCCTAAGCTGAAGTAAATTAGATTCTATGGTTCTTGTCATTGTCATTTACTACCTGAATATAGTTTGGACTAGGATTGTGCGAAGGTTCACCCTTAGGCGTAACCATGTTAGTAACAACTTCGGCAACCACATGTGATGCTGAAGATGGCGGCACAACTTTTGGTAAGGCCGCTATTTTCTTTTTTATATCTTTGGAAAAATTTTCCATCTCTTCTTTAGTCTTATTGCGTTCTGAAAGAAAATCTCTGGGCAATTTACCATCGGCATCCTTCAAATCAACTGCACCGCGATCACGCAAATATTTCATCATTGGCAGATTATTTTTCTTAGCCGCATAGTGAAGAGCCGTTGCACCATTTGCATCCGCAGCGTTAATATTAACTTTTTTACTTAGTAGAGTTTCAACTATTTCTGTAGTACCGTAATAAGCAGCGTAACTGAGATAATTACCACCAAACGAACTTCCCGCATTCAGTAAATTTCTAGTAGCATTATTATCTTTTCTTATAATGGCTTGAGCTAATAGCGTGTGACCTTGATCATTTATTGGCCTATTTAACTCAACGTGGTGAAGAATACTTATGATCCCCAGATGTGCTGCTAAATAAGTTGGCGTATATCCATCCTTATCTTCCTGATTAGAATCAGCTCCCAAAATAGCCAACATGTTAAAAGCACTTAGATTTATGTCACGAACAGCTAGGTGCATTGGTCTGTCACCCTTCTTATTTATGTAATTAATATTAGCCCCTGCCTTAATTAAGGCCGTGGCTCTTTTCATATTTTCATCCGACCCTCTTCCATAACGACGATCTTCTTCACTGACATTTCGCAACACGTTATAAACTAAGCTGCGACCATTTTCATCTTCCTGATTTAAATCCACTCCGGCATCGCCAAGAACTTTAATAACATCCCTATTTGCCTGATTAATGGCCTTCATTAAAGGACTCTGAAGATCAACACCAAAATTTCCTAAAACTGTAACTATGTCTACCATTTTTCCTTCAATAGCTAGATCAAGAGGGGTTTTACCATCTTTATTAGCTAAGGTTAAATCAGCGCCAGAGTTAGCTAAAGCCTCGACCACATCTACAAAACCACTATTAATAGCCCTATGTATTGCAGCATCTTCGTAGTTGTTTCTTTTGTTTAAGTCCGCTCCTAAATCCTTCAATATTGTAATTAACTCGGCGCGATTTTCTATTGCTGCTAAATGTATCGGAGTATCTCCTTCGCTATCCTGAAGATTAATATGCTGATCTCTAACACCCGCTTCACCCAGCGCTAAAACAAGACTTTTACTATCGACAAGAATTGCCCATTCCATCGGTGTATATTTCTCATCATTCTCAAGATTTAAATCATGTGGACTAACTCCCAACTCTTTTAAAGCTTCAATCACATTAGCGTGACCACCTTGAACAGCTTTATGTGCTGCTGTAGAACCGTCAGAATCCGCTATAACTAGATTACT
>CANGQE010000068.1 GCA_947455845.1 Rickettsiales bacterium | reverse complement strand
CTTTGTTCTTGTTGATTTAAATCACCTTCAAAACCACCAACTAGATTAGAGCAATTTTGGTAGCCTAAATTTTTAGCGTAGTTTGCTGCTTGATTTGATCTGCCACCTGTGCGGCAAATAAAAATCAAGTTCGCTTCTTGGGCGTTGTCGGCAAAAATTTTCTTTAAAGCGCTTTCTAAAGCGGGTGCGAATTCAGGATTCTCGCTCATTGCCGGAAAAAGCTGCCACGGCAAAAGCACCATTCTATTATTGAATGAGGCAGCATTAACGAAGCCAACGAAGTTAAATTCTTCGAAGGTGCGTACATCGATAAGAGCGGAATTTTGATCATTTTTTAGTAACTCAAAAGCTTCTTGAGCACTGATTTGTGTAACTGACATTTATATGATTATTTGCAACATGATCGCTTGGAAATCGGGTGAAATCTCTTACAATATTTTTAAAAAGTTGGCCGGATTTTTAGAGAAATTTCTCGCTAGTAAAGCGATTTATTTTTTCTTTCTCGAAATAAATTTCTTGACAGTGGCGAGGATCAAAAGTGCCGTAAGTCAAAAATTTATGAAGGTTGTAGAAGTCCGAGAAATAAGGGTTCGTGGCCCCCATCTGTTCTTGCCATCTAGGGGGATAAGAGTTTTATTTCACGCAAGATTTTTTTTAAATATTTTTATTTTTGGGATGAAAGAAAAGGATTGCAATTCCAATTAAAATTAATGGTAAAGACAAAATCTGTCCCATGGTGATGTGAGCAAATAAAAAACCAATTTGTTCGTCAGGCTCACGGAAATTTTCGATTAAAATGCGGAAGCTGCCGTAAAGAATTAAAAATAATCCGCTCAAAAATCCCTGCTGTTTAGCTCGTTTAGAAAAATGATGGACTGAGATTAAAATCACGAAGGACAAGATACCTTCAAGAAGCGCTTCATAAAGTTGACTAGGATGGCGTGGTAAGTCACCGGCATTAGGAAATACTATGCCAAAATTTGAACCCGTCACACGTCCGTAAAGTTCCATATTCATAAAGTTAGCAAGGCGGCCGAAGAAGAGACCAACTGGGGCCGCAACCGCCAGTACGTCGGTTAGTTGCAAATAATTAATTTTATATTTTTTGGCAAAAATCCACATGCCAAAAATAGAGCCGAGCAAGCCGCCGTGGAAAGACATGCCGCCTTGCCAGAAGGCGAAAATTTCTAGCGGGTGGTGAAGAAAATATTCGGCATTGTAGAAAAAAACGTAACCGAAGCGGCCGCCTAAAATAACTGATAGCACCGCCCAAATCATCCAATCATCGTAAGCTTTTTCAGAGAGAAATTTTTCTTTATCGTTGCATTTTTTAAGCCAGAAAAGCGTGAATAAAATTCCGGCAATGTAGGCGAGGGAGTACCAGCGAATAGCGAGAGGGCCAAGCGAAAAAATAATCGGATCAAGGGTAGGGAGGATGATGGGGAAGTTTATCATTTTAATTTGAGAGTGGAGTGGTTAAATTTTGTTTGGAGTTTGTATTGCTAGATCCTGAAACAAGTTAAGGATGGCGGAGTTTTAGGGGAGATCGTCCTTACTCTCGGTGTCATCCTGAACTTGTTTCAGGATCTAATCGTAACCCCTCAACTAACAATAAATCAATTTATGCCTGAAGTTATTATTTACAGCAAGGACATTTGCCCATACTGCGTAAGAGCTAAAATGCTTCTGCAAAGAAAAGGTGCAAGCTTTACCGAAATCAAAATCACCGACGATAAAACTAAAGAAGAAATGATGAAAAAGTCGGGTGGCCGCATGAGCGTTCCCCAAATTTTTATCGGCGAAAAACATGTCGGCGGTTGTGACGATCTTTACGCTTTAGACGCCGCAGGAAAGTTAGATGAATTATTGAAATAAATTTCTTATTCTTTGCCCTTGTAAGGAAGTAAAAATTTACTAAGTTAGTTTTCAGTTGATTGAGATTCTCTCGATCCAAACAAATCTCCCTTTAAATCTAAAATCAAAAAAACATGAAAGTTAGACCTTTGCATGATCGCGTTCTCGTTGAGCGCATTGAAGCCGAAAGCAAAACTTCTGGCGGTATTATTATTCCTGACACTGCTAAAGAAAAACCGGCTGAAGGTAAAGTTGTTTCTGTAGGCGAAGGCTTGCGTGATGACAGTGGCAAAAGAGTTCCTCTTGACGTTAAAAAAGGTGACCGCGTTTTGTTCGCAAAATGGGGTGGTGTGGAAGTTAAGTTTGATGGTAAAGAACTAATCATTCTTAAAGAATCAGATATTTTAGCGGTAATCGATAGTAAGTAAAAGTTAAGACTGGACTTCACTCTCTCTCAGTGTCACCCCGCACTTGTTGCGGGGTCCACCGAGTCACACAGAAAAAAGTACCGTGTTTTACGTTGGACCCCGCAACAAGTGCGGGGTGACAGCGTGGGGAGATGATGAGGTTAACTAGAAAAATCAAAACCAAAATTTTAATAACAAAAAACGGAGTAAAAAATGGCAGCAAAAGAAATCCTATTTGGATCTGACGCTCGTGCGAAAATCGTTGAAGGCGTTGATATCATCGCTAATGCAGTAAAAGTAACTTTAGGGCCTAAAGGTCGTAATGTTGTGATTGAAAAATCTTTCGGTTCACCACGCATCACTAAAGATGGCGTGACTGTAGCTAAAGAAATCGAATTGGCCGACAAATTCCAAAATTTGGGCGCCCAAATGATTAAAGAAGTTGCTTCTAAAACCAACGACATCGCAGGAGATGGAACTACAACTTCTACAGTTCTTGCTCAAGCAATCGTTCGTGAAGGTGTTAAATCAGTAGCAGCTGGAATCAACCCAATGGATCTTAAACGCGGCATCGACTTAGCAGTTGAAGCTCTAGTTAAAGAACTAGGAAAAATGAGCAAAAAAGTTAACGGCAAAGAAGAAATCGCGCAAGTTGCGACCATCTCTGCTAACGGTGATTCTGAAATCGGTAATAAAATTGCTGAAGCTGTGCAAAAAGTTGGCCCCGACAGCCCGATCACAGTTGAAGAAGCTAAAGGTTTAGAGTTTGAAGTTGATGTCGTTGAAGGCATGAATTTCGACCGCGGATACCTTTCTCCTTACTTCGTAACTAACGGTGAAAAAATGGCAGTTGAAATGGAAAACCCATTCATCTTGTTGTTCGAGAAAAAAATCTCCAACTTGCAACCAATGGTTCCTCTTTTGGAAGCTGTGGTGCAATCATCTCGTCCCCTTTTAATCATTGCTGAAGATGTTGAAGGCGAAGCTCTAGCAGCTTTGGTTGTAAACAAACTTCGTGGTGGCTTGAAAATCGCCGCTGTAAAAGCACCGGGATTTGGCGACAGAAGAAAATCAATCATGGAAGACATCGCAGTTCTTTCTGGCGGTCAATTGATCTCCGAAGATCTAGGCATGAAACTTGAAACCATTACTTTGAAACAACTTGGACAAGCTAAAAAAATCATCATCGACAAAGAAAGCACTACCATCGTTGATGGCGCCGGAAAATCGACTGATGTTAAAGCTCGTTGCGCTTCAATCAAAGCTCAGATCGCAGAAACTACTTCTGATTACGATCGTGAAAAACTTCAAGAAAGACTGGCTAAACTTTCAGGTGGCGTGGCCATTCTAAAAGTTGGTGGCACTACTGAAGTTGAAGTTAAAGAAAGAAAAGACCGTGTTGAAGATGCTCTAGCTGCTACTCGTGCTGCGATGCAAGAAGGTATCGTTGCTGGTGGTGGATGTGCTCTTCTATTCGCCGGACGTGTTTTAGAAAAACTAAAAGGCGCCAATGACGAACAAAATGTCGGCATCAATATCATCAAAAAAGTTATCCAAGCTCCAATCCGTCAAATCGCTGAAAATGCCGGTTTTGATGGTGCGGTAGTTGCTAACGAAGTTCTATCAAAAGGCCAAGCCTCTTACGGTTACAATGCTCAAACTAACGAGTATGTTGACATGTTTAAAGCTGGGATCGTTGATCCAACTAAAGTAGTTAGAACAGCTCTACAAGATGCTTCTTCAATTGCTGGATTATTAATCACAACTGAAGCTGTAATCATCGAGAAAAAAGAAGAAAACGCCGGCGGCGCTCCAATGGGCGGCGGCATGGGTGGCATGGGCGGCGGAATGTACTAGTATTCTGCTTAAACCTCGAAAGACAAAAAGCTCCGTTCGTAGAAATACGAACGTAGCTTTTTTGTTTGTGCTGTGCGACGAGGTGGACCCCGCACTTGTTGCGGGGTCCACCGTGAGACGCGGTAGGTGCAAAATCTTAAACTCGGGAATAGATCCTGAACTTGTCTCAGGATCTATTCCTTGAAATGGTAAAAAAAGAATTAAAGATCAATCACTCTCTCTACATAATTTTCCTGATCAAAAATTAATAAGCTCATATGTCAAAACCTGAAACAACAGAAGTAATCGCGAAAAGAGGTAGAGAAAAGCTCACTAACGAATTTCCAAATCTTAGTCCTGCAATAGATGAATTAGAAGCTTCAATCGCAGAAAAATATGGTCCGGAAAAGGCTTTTAAAATGGTTAATGCCATGCTGGGTGTGGGCGTAGAGCATCGCTTAGATGATGGATCCGTATATTACGATAGAGAATCTAGATCGCAGGAGGCCTTATGCGAAATAGTTCCGGACGACGTTAAATATTCGACTCAGGCGCAAAGTCTTGTTGGTGCAATGGTGGATTATTGTAAGTCGTTTGGAGGAGAGCAAAACACGATGCAAGAACATCTCATGCTAAGATTGGGAGCTATTGAAGGTAATGGAATTGGAATAGATCCCGAGAATAAAAAAGCTCAGAAAGAATCTCTAGAATCGATAACGGCAATTAAAACATACAGAGCAGCAGGATTTCCTATTGAAGCTGGTTTTGATAAGGGCGGACAGGAAAATCCTGAATCTAGATACGGCCTTGCGATGAACATGGAATTTCAAGCTTACAAAGGCATGAACTCACTCGATCCCAATCAAGATCGAACAATGATTGGTGAAAAGGGTGTAAAATTATATCAAGAATCAACTTCCATCGATTACCTAGAGTCAGCAATTGAAACCTACAAAGACCTAGCTTATCAAGGTTTTCAACCAGCTGTAGAAGCATATTCCAGATCCTTAACTGATCTAGGAAAATCCTACCTCAAAGGTGATGAAGAGGCGGGAGTGTATCGCAATCCAGCAAAGGCCGTCTCGATATTAAAAGAAGCGAAAGAAGCTGGCAGTGAAGAGGCAAAAGAAGTTTTGCCGCAAGCCTTAAGCAAACTTGGAACCGCCCTTTTTAATGGCAGCGACGGCGTAGCTCGCGATAAAAGAGGAGCAATCGCGATGCTAGAAGAGGCGAGAGAAGGCGGAGATAAGGAAGCGGAAGCAATGCTAAAAAAACCTGCCGTGAGAATAGCTGGAATGATTCACAAAGTTCAGGACACTTTTAGCGGCTTCAAAAGCAGCTTCAAAAGCGGCTTCAGCAATATGTTTAAAGGAGGAAAGTCTAGCGACAAATATTCTCCAGAAGCTCAATCATCATCAGATCTAGATGATAAGGAAGATGCTAAAACTGTTAGCGATACTGAGAGCATGATGTCGGATTACGATCTGGGAGAAGATCACGAAATACCAGAAGAACTAATTCCTGATTTGCACAATATTGCCGAATCCATGAAATCATCCGTCGGAAAGAGCTCACTCACCAAAGATTCACTTGCCAAAGTAGCAACACAAAACCACAAACCAAGCGTTGGCCCATCCCTATAATGGCAATGTCGCAAATCAAAATTTCTTAGAAAATTTTGATTTGCGACAGTGCCATAATAAAAATCTCTCGATCAATGACACAGTAACTTTACATACTCCCCCCCTGTCATCCTGAACTTGTTTCAGGATCTATTCGAGATTTATTACTTCATGAATAAGCAAACAGATAAAAGATTTGAAAAGTTAGTTTAGTGAGTTATCTAGGTTTTTCTAGTAAACATCATAAACATCCTAAATCCCATGACCGAATCTAAAAAACCTGCTGTTAAAGCTGTTCAACCTCCTGTCAAATCTCCCGAAGAAATCAAAAAAGCTCTACGCGAGCAAGAGCTTCTTCACTTAAATCTTGGCTACATTGCTGGTCTCTTTTCTAATTCAAAATATCACGTCAAAGCATCAATCGGGCATTTCATGTCTTCAGTTGTTCCGGCGCTGCGTTACAATCAGTTTAAAATATTTTTTAGCGGTTTTCGTCCTGTAGCTTACGTTTCTTGGGCGCTGCTTTCAGATGAAGTTCAAGAAAAATATAAAAGCGGTACTCACACTTTAATGATGGATGAATGGAAGTCGGGTGACTCGGTGTGGCTTGCTGAATTTGTTGTTCCTTATTCGCCAAAAGATCGCGAAGCGGTGATTAAAAATCTCAAAGAAAAAATTTTCCCTGACAAGGTGATTAACATCCTTACCAGAAATGAAGATGGCTCGGTGCAAAAAATTATTACCGATTTTCAGGAATAGGGGGATGTGGATGGTGCTCATGGTGATATCAAATCCCAAATCGCAATAGATCCTGAAACAAGTTCAGGATGACGATGAGGTGAGGTTTGGTGTTGAACTACAACTCCCCACGAGAACGTCCACCACTCCGTGTCAATTTAAAAGCTGAAAGAAAATGAGCGTTAGCTCATTCTTTCTTTAGCTAATTTTAATTTAAATTGACGGAGAAATTATGGCTAAAAAAGTTAGGTTAAATGGCGTTGCGGATAGTGTTGGAATCGATGGCGCTCCAAACTTCAACTATGATTCATTTAAACGGCAGGCAATAGCACAACTCTATGCTGGCAAGGGTTTCAGTGGTAAAGATGGTGTGTTTGGCTCAATGATGAAGGACATTCTTGAAACTGCTTTGGGTGAAGAATTGAATCATCATTTAAGGCAGGAGAAAGAGCAGCTTTGCGATTCTGGTGATGATTTTAACAACCGCAAAAACGGCTACAATTACAAGTCAGTGCGGGGTAAAGATTCAGCTTTTTGCCTCGATGTTGGGCGCGATAGAAATGGCAGTTTTGAACCACAAATAATCAAAAAAAATCAAACGATCTTAACGCCAGAATTAGACGATAAAATCATCGCTCTTTATGGTCTAGGAATGAGTTATCGAGACATCGTAGCTCATATGGAGGAGATGTATGGAATTGAGAT
>CANGQE010000067.1 GCA_947455845.1 Rickettsiales bacterium | reverse complement strand
TCTGAATCACATCCGCAAACTGTTGAGGCTCAAAAAACTAAAGAATTTTTTGATCCAAATTTTATTCCGACTGCTGGAGATATTTTTACTAAAAATTTGTCGACTTAGAAGTTGTTAGTTTGGAGGGTGGGTTCTTCAGTGCCGACTAAATATCCTAGGCCCATGGGGCCCTAGGATATCAAGGGTTTGTGGGTAAATGTTGCCGCAACTTATTCCACCGCAATCCTCACAATCTTCGCCGTAGCAAAAATTGAAGTGGCACTGACAAAAACACAAAGTCCTGCCAGAATCTTAAAGCTTGTCCAAAAATCCCCAGCCATTCCCCCAAAAGCAATTAGTAAAACTGGAATAATCAGCGGTAACACAATCACCCCAATCATCGGTGCTGAATTTCCTAAAGTCGAAAGACTACCGCACAAGCTACAAATAAAATTAATCGCCAAGCTCGCCAAAAAAATCAAAATCAAAAAATTGATTACAAAATCTTTTTCAAATCCGAGTCCGATTCCCAGCGGAAAAATCGAAATTAAAATCGGCAAGCAGCAAACCAGCCAATTCCCGAGCATTTTAGCTAAAATAAAAATCTCAAAATTTTCGCAGGAAGTTAAAACTTGTTCAATGGTGCCGTCGTCAAAATCTTTTTTTAAAAATTCAGCGGCGGAAAAAATTAAACAGAAAAGTAGTGAAAACCAAATAATCGTTACTGAGTAAAAAGTTGTCGACCCTTGAACTTCTTGGTTCTGCGAGATTAGAAAAAAAATCGCCACCGAGATTAGGAAGAATAAAAAATTAGCGAGGATTTTGCCAAGATTGCGCGAGGAGAGCAGAAGTTCGTGGAGGAGAATGGTTAGAAAAGTTTGCATTGGAGGGAGTAGTGCAATTAAGAAAAATATCAAAAACCCCGCTGGTCGAGCGGAGTCGAGACCAACCTGATGTTGGACTCTTAAACCTTAAACTCAAGAGGTCTCGACTCCGCTCGACCAGCGGCGGGTGTTTATCTTCCGTAAATATCACTAAAGCGAATAATATCATCCTCACCTAAATAACCGCCAGTCTGAACTTCAATTATTTCTAAAGGAATCTGCCCTTTATTTTCAAGTCGGTGCTTTTTGCCGACGGGAATGTAAGTTGATTCATCTTCAGTCATTACAAATTCTTTATTGCCGCAAGTCACATGCGCCGTGCCTTTCACTACTACCCAATGTTCGGCGCGGTGATTGTGCATTTGTAGGGAAAGCGAAGCTTTTGATTTCACGCTAATTCTTTTAACTTTGAAGCGATCTGAAGCATCAATTGTTTCGAAGCTGCCCCAAGGTCGTAGAACTTTGGTGTGGACGTGACATTCGTCGCGTTTTTGTTTTTTTAGAATTTCAAATAATTCTTTAACGTCTTGGGAGTTATTTTTATTGGCGATTAAAACCGTGTCTTTTAGCGCAATCACAATCAAATTTTCGACACCAATTGTGGCAACTAAAACATTGCGGGAGTTGATGTAGCAGTTCTTGGTTTTAAGCGCAATAGTGTCGCCAATCAGGCTATTTTTATTTTCATCTTGGGGAGAAATGTCAGCAATCGCTTGCCAAGATCCAACGTCAGACCAACCAACGTCAATTGGCATTACCGCAACTTTTTCAGCTTTTTCCATTACGGCGTAATCGACAGAAATATTGGGGCATTTTTCAAAATCTTCGGCAAAAAGGCGGATGAAGTCTAGGTCTCTAACAGCTTTATTGTAGCTATTGCAGCACAGTAGAAAAATCTCATTTTCTAATTGTTGCAACACTTCTAAATAGTGCGAAGCACGAAACATAAAAATGCCGCTATTCCACAAATATTTTCCGCTTTTTACAAATTTTTCAGCGGTAGCTGCATCGGGTTTTTCAATAAATTTTTTGACGTCAAAAATTTCTTTAAACTTTTCTAGTCCAGCATTCTTTTCAATGTAGCCGTAACCGGTTTCAGCTTTGTCGGGAACTACTCCGAAGGTTATTAAATAATTATCAAATGCTGCTTCTGCGGCCTGTTTAACTTGAGCAATAAATTTATTTTCGTCGCGAATAATGTGGTCGGAAGGCATTACCAAAATTAAATCGTCACTTTTGGCGTTGGAGGCGATTACATCTAAAGCAGCAATGGCAATTGCGGGAGCGGTATTTCTACCTACTGATTCCAGAATAATTGACTTGGCGCTAACTTGAATTTTTTGTAGCTCTTCAGCAACCGTAAAGCGGTGCTCGTTGTTACAGACAATGATCGGATCGTGAAAATCTTGAGAATCTTTAACGCGTAGAACTGCCCTTTGAAATAAAGAATGCTCCCCAAAAAAATCTAAAAATTGTTTGGGATTTAGGCTGCGTGACACAGGCCACAAGCGAGTTCCGGAACCACCTGAAAGAATGACGGGCGTGATTTTCATAAGTTTTTTGTGAAAAGTTCTATGCCGCCGAAGCCTGATATTCCTAGCTTGCGGATAGATTTGATATTTTCTAAATTAACTCCGCCAAGGGCAAAAACGGGAGGGAGAACGTAACTGGGCTTTTTGGTTTTAACAGCAATTTTTGCCAAATTGTGCAGGCCGAAAATTTTTGCGTCACTGTGACTTGTAGTGGGAAAAATCGGTGAAATAAAAACTAAATCAGCTCTTAATTTTCCCACTCTTAAAATTGACTTAAAGCTGTGACAAGCAAGGCTAAAAATAAATTTTTTAGGAAAGGATTTTTTTTTGAAAAATTGCGGTGTTAGCCTGTCAAAATCAGAAAAATGCACACCGTCCGCTTTTATTTCGCGCGCTAGTTTTAAATCTTTTCCAACCAGAATTTTCAAGCCTCGCGGCCTTGCCAAACTAACAACTTTTCGCGCAAAAATTTCACGAGATTTTTTATCTAAATCATATTCGCGAATAATGATTGCGGAGTTTTTAGGTAGGCTGGCGATTGTTTTTTCAAAATTCGAAACTTTACTGCGGTCAGTAAAAAACACTGCGGTAACCGCGGCATTTTTTCTAAATTTTTTTACTTCAAACAGAATTTTTTGATCCATGTTAAATCAAATAGAGCGTAATTTATTTTTAATTAAGAGCAAGATTGCCAAAGCCTGCCAAATCTACAGACAGGATGCTGCAAGAGTCAATCTAATTGCCGTTTCGAAAATGGTTGAGGTGAAAAAAATTCGCGAGGCGATTGCTGCGGGGTGCAAAGTTTTTGGTGAAAATTACATTAAAGAAGCAGGCGAAAAATGGCCGGAAATCAAGAAGGATTTTCCTGAGGTGAAGTTGCATTTTATTGGTCACTTGCAAAGTAATAAAGCTGCGGAAGCGGTTGATTTGTTTGACTGTATTGAGAGTTTAGACAGCGAGAAACTGGCTTTGGCTTTGAAGAAGGAAATTGAGAAATCGAGTAAACAGATCCTGAAACAAGTTCAGGATGACAGTGGTGGGAGATCTCCCGAAATTTTCATCCAAGTAAATATCGGCGAAGAACCACAAAAAGGCGGAATCATTCCCAGCGAATTGGCACATTTCGTAAAATTTTCCCGCGACGAATGCGGCCTAAATGTAACGGGATTAATGTGCATCCCCCCCAGCAATGAAGCAGCCTCGCCCTACTTTGCACTACTGCAAAAACTAGCAAGACAAAACGAATTAAAAAACATTTCAATGGGAATGAGCGCTGATTTCGAAGAAGCAATAGCCTTAGGTGCAACTCACATCAGAATTGGCACTGCAATTTTCGGAGAAAGACACTAGGAGAACCTGTCCGCCGTAGCTTTAGCGGATGAGAAGTGGTGCGCCCTAGACGATTCGAACGTCTGACCTACAACTTAGAAGGCTGTTGCTCTATCCAGCTGAGCTAAGGGCGCATAAAAACCGGAGGGGTGCGCTTTCTAAGAATGTTACTGAAGAAATCAATTAAAAATCTTGGGAAAGTTTTAAGAAGGTGTTTTAGGATCTATTAGCAAGCTTTTGCTACAAAACATTTCCTAAAATTCTGCACAAAACCCCTATACTTTTAAACCACTAAAACCTAAAAAGTTAACCCCGTCCTAATACGACCGACATATCGAAAATGTCGTTCCCCCTCCCTTTTAAAAAATAAAATTCTGGTAAGTCACATGTCCAAAGCTTCTGGCGTTTCTGCTATTTTTGACTTGGTCAAAAATAACAATATTAAATTTATTGATTTTCGCTTTTCTGACTACGGCGCTAAATGGCTTCACATCAGTCACTGTGCTGACGCAGTAGGCGAAGAAGAATTAACCAAAGGTGTTTCTTTCGACGGTTCTTCAATTCCAGCTTGGAAAGAAATCAATGAATCAGACATGATTCTAATGCCGCAATTAGACACTGCTTTTATTGATCCATTTGCTACACTGCCAACTCTAGTTTTAACTTGCGACATTATCGAACCACAAACAGGTGAAGGCTACGAAAGAGATCCAAGATTTACTGCTAAAAAAGCTGAAGAATATTTGCAAAAAAGTGGCATCGGTGACGTAGCTTATTTCGGACCAGAACCGGAATTTTTCGTTTTCGACGATGTGCGCTTCCAAACTGGAACTCACGGCAGCTCTTACGCCATTGATTCAGAAGAAGCTCCGCACAATTCTAACAAAAAGATTGAAGGTGGAAATTTAGCCCGTCGTTCACCAATTAAAGGTGCTTATTTCGATCCGTCTCCTCTTGATTCAGGACAAGATCTTCGTTCTGAAATGGTTGAAACTTTGCGCGAAGTTGGAGTTGTTCCACTTTTGCACCACCACGAAGTTGCCAATGCCCAATTTGAAATCGGTTTCAAATACAGCACTTTAACTGACACCGCAGACAATATCCAAAAGTTCAAATACGTAATTCACAATGTTTGCCAAGCTTACGGCAAAACTGCCACTTTCATGCCGAAGCCAATTTTTGCTGACAATGGTTCCGGAATGCACGTGCACCAATCAATTTGGAAAGACGGAGAAAATCTTTTCAAAGGTAACGGACACGCTAACCTTTCTGAAATGGCATTGTTTTACATTGGTGGAATCATCAAGCACGCTAAAGCAATTAACGCTTTTTCTAATGCTACAACTAACAGCTACAAACGTTTAGTGCCGGGATACGAAGCTCCCGTCATTTTGGCTTACTCAGCAAAAAACCGTTCGGCTTCAATTCGTATTCCGCACGTAACTAACGAAAAAGCGCGCAGAATCGAAACTCGTTTCCCAGATCCTGCTTCTAATCCTTACCTAACTTGCGCCGCACTTTTAATGGCCGGTTTGGACGGAATTAAAAACAAAATTCATCCGGGTGAACCAAGAAACCAAGATCTTTACCACTTGTCTGAAAAAGAATTGAAAAAAATTCCAACAGTGGCCCGTTCACTACGTGACGCATTAGTTGCTTTAGACAAAGACAGAGAATTCTTGCTTGCCGGTGGCGTTTTCACTAATGCTCAAATTGATGCTTACATTGATTTGAAAACTAAAGAAGTTGAACGCTACGAACAAGTTCCGCACCCAATCGAATTTGAAATGTACTACAACAATTAATAATTAGGCGGGGCTAACCACGTCCCTCTCGGTGTCACCCCGCACTTGTTGCGGGGTCCACTTCGTCACGTACTACCAACACCAAACTTAACAACCACCCCATTCACCAATGGTAGCCAAAACTAAAACCTTCTCCTTCACCGGAATCGACGTTGCCCCAATTGATGTTCAGGTAAAAATCTCACCGGGACAATCCACCTTCACCATTGTTGGTCTGCCCGACAAAGCAGTTGGCGAATCCAAAGAGCGCGTCCGTGCCGCCATTTCCTCGACTGGACTTTCTTGGCCTTACAAAAAAATCACTGTTAATCTAGCTCCCGCTGACGTGCAAAAAGAAGGCAGTCATTTCGATCTGGCAATTGCGCTGGGAATAATGATTGAAATCGGAGTTTTGCCCCAAGAAGTAGTCGAAGATTTTTTTATTTTAGGCGAGCTTTCTTTGGATGGTTCAATCAACGCCGTGAGCGGAATTATTTCGGCAGCAATTGGAGCTAATCAGCGCAATTCAGGAATAATCTGTCCCCAAGAAAATGGCAAAGAAGCGGCTTGGGCGGGGCATCTAAATATTATTGCCGCACCAAATTTAATGACGCTGATTAATCATTTAAAAGGTGAGCAAATTTTAGCGCGTCCTGAAGCCTCGGGAATTATTGAGGCCAAAAATTACCCTGATCTTTCTGACGTTAAGGGCCAAGAAGTTGCAAGGCGCGCTTTGGAAATCGCCGCCGCCGGTGGTCACAATTTTCTAATGGTGGGGCCTCCGGGAACCGGAAAATCAATGTTGGCCTCGCGCTTACCCGGAATTTTACCGCCACCGGAATTGGAAGAAATTCTCGAGATCAACATGATCCACAGTATTAGCGGTAAAATTGCTGACGGTAGATTAATTACCGCTCGACCTTACCGCGAGGTACACCATTCTTGCTCAATGCCGGCAATGGTTGGTGGTGGTGCCAAAGCCAAACCCGGTGAAGTTTCTTTGGCGCACAATGGAGTGTTGTTTTTGGATGAGTTGGCAGAATTTCCACGCCAAGTTTTAGATTCGCTGCGCCAGCCTTTGGAATCGGGAAATATTAGTATTTCGCGAGTTAATTCGCACATTACTTATCCGGCTAATTTTCAGTTGGTAACGGCAATGAATCCTTGTCGCTGTGGTTATTTGGGAGATGTGACGCGCGAATGTAAAAAGGCGACAACTTGTGGTGAAGAATACAAAAATAAAATTTCGGGGCCATTATTAGACCGGATCGACATTGCGGTGGTGGTTGGGCAAGTGGATATTTTTGCGGCGGTGAATTTGAAAAAAGGTGAAAGTTCTGCAGTAGTTGCGGCCAGAGTTTTAAAGGCTAGAGAGTTGCAGCGCGAAAGATATTGGCGCGAAGTTGAAATGGAAAATCTGCCGAAGGTTAATGCTAAAATCAATGGTGAAGTTTTGGAAAAGTTTTGTGAGTTGGATTTGGATGCTCAAAAGATTTTGCAAAATTCGGTACAGAAAATGCAAAGTTCAATGCGAGGCGTGACGCGGATTTTAAGGGTGGCACGAACTATTGCGGATTTAGAAAGTTGTGAGAAAATTAATTCTAATCACTTGCTGGAAGCGATTTCTTACAGACGGAAGATTTGAACGCGCCCCGCTGTTCTCTCACAACCCACGCCCGCTGGTCGAG
>CANGQE010000066.1 GCA_947455845.1 Rickettsiales bacterium | reverse complement strand
GCCAAAGTATTTATTGGTATCATTGGTTTATTTTTAATAATTCAAATTTTGCTAATTATGAGAAGCCCAATTCCTTCTGAATTTAAAGATCCAGAAAATGCTACTTTTGCACTTATAGCGGATGACAAAAAATTTGCTGAACTTGGTCATAAACTTGAGGTTAAGCCAATTACTGGAACTGATGGAATTCCAGTATTTTCCTCTTTTGCCATCGCAGAACTTGGCGGGTCAGGATTAAAAACCAGAAATCATCAATCTGAAGGTATCGGAAGCGACACTTTGTTTAGTGCCGACAGTATGCCTAAAATGGTTACTGCGGCTGCAATGCTGAGAATGGCTGAGGAAGAAAAATATCAACAATTTTTGCCAAATGGAATTGATACAAAATTATCTACCTTATTACCACTCCTAAAAAGATATTATTCAGACTCAACTTATATTCAAACAGAGCTAGAATCACAGCCGAATTTCGGAGACATAACTTTACAACATTTAGCTCAACACACTTCAGGACTTGCTCGCGTTGAAAGCGGCGCTTTCCGCGACTCCAATAGAAAACTCACGCAGGAAGAAATGATTGATGCCACAAAAAAACCAAAAACTGGAGAATTTGGGGAGAGAATTGGCGAATATTTTTATAATAATCTGGGATATGAATTATTGGGGAGAGTCATTGTTGCGATTGATAGCGAACAAAAAGGCCGAACAAGTAAATTTGGTGATGTGGTTGATGAACTTGTGATAAGCAGAGTTAGAGAAAAAGTTGGTGAAGAGCAATCAAAAGATTTGAAATTTTTTACTTCCGATCAAATGGAAGTTGCTGATGGAAAAACTCAAGTTGCTTCAAATCCAGAATTAAAAGTGAAGTTTGGCAAGGATTATCACGGTGGGAAATTTAAAGAAGTTCCTTCGCATTTTTATGATATGGCCTGTGGTGGGAGCTATACTAATCCTGAGTCGATGAGTAAAATTGCATTCCACGTTTTGCATAGCGAACCAGAATTTAGTATTTTCAAGACACCAGAAACTCTTGAGATTTTTAATTCAAGACAAGTGCTAAAGCATGAATTAGATGGCAGCCTCAATTCTCAAGGCAAAACTTATGGATTTGGCTATGAGTCATACTCCAATCCCGCATATCAACATTACAGAACTCATGGTGGCCTTGGCTATGGCTCAAACAGCAATGCTTTTGTTGATACAAAAGAAAATAAAGTAGCAGTTGTAATGGTTGGTTTTGAAAATTTAACCCTTCCTCTTGCTCATGCTTTAATCAACAAAGAGAGGGCTACAACACCGAGATTATCCCCTGAATTATATCAAAAAAGCTTAGAGCTTTCTAAAAATTATTCTGAAAATCAATTGGTAGAAATGAGACAAGGTTTAGAAAAATCTTATGAAGAATTTAAAGGAAAATTAGATGCTTTTCAAAAGCAAAGAGCTGATGCGCTTGATCTTCAGCATCCTAAAAAACCATCTCCTAGCCCAGAAAAAAGTTACGCAGAAAAAATGGTTGGCATAAGTAGAAGCGGAGCTAATGAAATATAATTTTTAAACATTATAGCCCTTTCATGCACAGATAACAGAAAAATTTCAGGAGAAAAATGAATTCTAAAAATAATATTTTACTTGGGTATAACGCTGATAATAAAAAACTCTTCGTCGAAGATAATGATTACAGTCATATCATGCTACTTGCTCCGCATGGTTCTGGCAAAGGAGTTTGCTTTGTAATTCCAGGCCTTTTGGCTTTTGAAGAATCAGCCATTGTGCACGATATTAAAATGGAAAATTATGAACTCACTAGTGGCTATAGAGCCTCTATCGGTCATAAGATTTTTTTATGGAATCCGCTTGGCAAAAAAAACAAAACCAACCAATATAATCCGTTAGATTTTATCAGCTCTGATCCGACAAAAATTATTGATGATATTCAGAAACTCGCTCATCTTTTGATTAAAGATCGCAGTGATTATGGAGTTTACGCTCAGAACTTATTTACCTCGTTAGTTCTGTGTCTTGGCGCCAACACTGCCAGAACTAAATCATTTGGTGAAATTGCCAGAATGCTTATCGGTGATTTAACTCAGGAATTATCTGATGCGAATGAGAAATTAAAAAATGATCTTCACCCGTTTGCGCGCGGCCAAATTAAGTCTTTTTTGTCGAAAGATAAGCATGAACAAAATTCTATTATTAGGGTTCTAAGTAATTATTTAGCGCCTTGGAATAATCCTTTGATAGACTACGCCACTTCCAAATCAGATTTTGATATTGCTGATTTTAAGAAAAATAAAACCACGCTTTACGTTGGGTTGAATCCTACTGATAGTGCTAGATTGCAGCCAGTGATGCAGCTCTTCTACGATCACGCCTTCGAAAGACTTGCGACAACCGCTTCTGAACGGGGATATAATGATGAAAATGGCGGAGTCTGTTTATTCATGGATGAATTTTATTCACTCGGAAAACTAGAAATGATGGCAGCGGCAGTATCTTATTTTAGAGGCTACAAAATAAAATTATTTTTGATCGCTGCTGATATTGAAAGTATAGAAAATGTTTACGGAGAAAATGGTACTTCGGCAATAATATCAGATTGTGATACTAAAATTTTCTTTGCCGCCAAAAGTTTCAAAACTGCCAATAACATATCACAACTTTGTCTTAATAAATCTAATAATCTTGAACTGATATCCTGGCAAGAAGCTATGAATCTATCCACGGATTCACAAATTATCTGGAGAAATCGTGAGCAGCCAATTATCTCAAAGAAGGTTTTTTATTACGAAGATGAGGAAGTAAAAAAGAAAATAATGACACCTAAAAACTATCTCTAGCCTTATTTAGTATGAGTAGAGACTTTTTGACTTACATCGCCATCCTTACGCCCTCTAAGAAAAATAGGCATTTCTGGAAATAGAAAAGTGACTTACAATCAATAAAGTCAATGTTCCAGTCAAAATCCCGTGGTGGTTTTACCCTGTTTATGCAATTTCACCCATAATTGTACCACAGAATAAATTCACTTAAACACTTCTTGGCTTCAGCTACTGTTTCGTAGCGCTGGTAGTAGACATCTTCTTGCTTAATTGTTCTCCAAAGCCTCTCGACGAAGATGTTGTCGAAGCATCTACCTTTGCCATCCATGCTGATTTTAATCTGATTCTTTTGCAGAATTTCAATGAAGTCGGTTGAGGTAAACTGTGATCCTTGGTCAGAGTTAAAAATCTGTGGATGATGTTCTTTTTTCAAGGCATCGGCAAGGCATTTACAACAGAACTCTGCATCCAGACTCACGGCAATTTTGTGATCAAGAATATAGCGGCTGTAGATATCAATAATAGCCACGAGATAAACAAACCCTGACGGCAGAGCGATGTAAGTAATGTCCGTAGCCCAAACCTGATTAGGGAATGAGATGATTAATTCCTTGAGCAAGTAAGCAAATTTCTGATGGGCTGAATCAGCAATTGTAGTCTTGATCCTTTTACGTGGGTAAAGCCCAACAATCTTCATCTCCCGCATGATTCTTGCCACCTTCTTCCGATTAGAAATAACTCCGAAATCATGACGTAGAGCAGCAGTGATTTTTCTGTAGCCGTAAATGCATTTGTTCTTGAGGTAAATCTCGTGAATCTGATTTGCTAGCTCAGTATCGTCAAGAATAGTGCGCTTGTAGTAAAGACTGGTGCGGTTTAGATCGAGCAGCAAAGATTGCTTAGAAACATTTAAGTCAGCATGATCAAGCTCAATCATGCTGACTTTTTCTGATAATTTTAGCTGAGAAATTTTTTTTTATAAAAATCGTTAGCCATCGTTAGCTCTCCGACCTTCTTCTGAAGATTTTCTATCTGTTGATCCTTCTCCAACAGGCTTTTGTTAAAGGCTTTGTCGCTTGGCTTCTCATCGAGAAAAACTTGTTCACAGCTAAGTAAAAGCTGCTTTCTCCATTGATGAATTCTGGCAGGAAAGACTTTAAATTCTGACGCAATCTGAGAAATTGTTTTGTCCCCTTTTATCGCCTCGAGAGCGACCTGTTTTTTAAAAGATGGACTGTAATTATTCTTCTGACCTCTGGGCATTTTTTACTCCTAAAAATATTGGGAAAATATTTAAAAAGAGAACTCTAAATTGGGAAAAAAGTTGTCTGGTTTTTGGGGGTCATAATAGATTATACCAAAGTCAAAACCTATTTAAGCAGCTTAAAGAATGTAAAAGAAGTTCACGATCTCCACATCTGGGCAATGAGCACCAGCGAATTTGCACTATCGGCACACATTCTAATGGATTGCCAACCTGATAATAATTTTATCAAAAAAATCGAACATCATCTTGAACATCATTTTAATATTGGCCACTCCACGATTCAGATTGAGGTTGGAGATTCTAGTGATGAATGCAATTTAGCTAAGACTCATAACCATTAATTTTGGCTGCGACAAGTTCGCAAAAAAGCCAAAAAACTCACTTGGAGTAGCAAAGGGAAAAGTTTTATGAAAAGCTCCTGAACTCAGCATCTATCGATATTCACCTTTTTCGCAAAGGTGAAGGTGAAACGGAGAAACAGAGAGAGAATTGCTAAAAATTTGAAGAAAATCTGAAGATTTGGAGAGAGGAAGGTGAAGGTGAAATGAAAATCGAAATACCGCGAGACGCCCCAATTACTGGCGTTTCGCGAGATACTCTCTGGCTGATAATCTTGGTTAGAGACTATGTTTTTTTGGTATTATGGCGGAGGGCATGAGATTCGAACTCTCGGAACATGCCGTTCTATATTTCTCAAAACTAACCAAAATTCACCTTAAAGCTCGCTGAATTCTTATACTGCATCTCGTTCTGATTGTAACTGATCGTTGTTCTTGGGTCACTATGCCCGGCAGTCTGTTGTATAAATTGCAAATCTCCGCCGGCTTTAAAAGCTTCGGTAATAAATGTTGATCTGGCGCAATGTGGACGAGTTCTTTCAACATCAGCTTTGGTAACATATTTCTGCCAGAGCAGCCAAACCGAGGTTGTGCTTAAATGTTTGGTAAAATCGTGTAACTTCGGGTTATTAGACATCCGCGGAAACACCGGCAAATCTCCATCGGCACTGATCTTAATTTTCCCCTGAGAATCTACGCTGTAGTAGCCCATTGCTTCGAAGTAAGTTTTTAAAGTTGCTTGAATGTGCGAATTCACCGCTACTTTATTACGCTTGTCGCCCTTCAAGTGCATGTCAAAAATCATGTAGCCATTTTCTTCATGGATGTCTCTGACCTTAAGCGATGCAATAGTCCCTACCCTCGTTCCAACATTGAACAATATAGATAGTATCGCTTTATCCCGGAGGCCAATAAGCTTGGAAGTATCTGGTTGTTGAAGGATTGCTTCGGCTTCAGCGTTAGTGAGTGCTCGGCTACTGACTTTTTGGCAATTCTTCTTCATCGCTTTGACACCATACACCGGATTTGATTTCAGTACCTGGCGCTCGATGAGATGTTTGAAAAGCGAAGAAAGTCCGGCCATTCTATTATTGATGCTCGAGTTTTTTTCTCCTGCGGCTTTCATCGCATCACGAAATTTTATAATATGCATCGATGTGACAGATCTTAATTGTTCGACATTTTTTATTTCGAACATCGAGCAGAATTTTTTGACGGTGGCTTTGTAAGTTTTTTGAGTTGCCTTCGAGGTGAAATTTTCCAGCCAAATTATTTCTTCGGAAATTTCCTCGATTTTAGCCAGGGCAAAATTTTCAGTTTTTTGGATTTCGAGTTCGTTAGTCATTTTTTTAGGAATTTTTGCTTAATCGTAGTACTTAAGATAAAGCGAGTTATCTTAAGTACTTTTTAAAAGTAAAGAGGTTTGTCATTTTTTAGATAAAGGGGAGGGTGATGTAATTATTTGACATTAGTCAAATAGGGTAATACTTTATTCTAGACCCTTTTTAGATAAAAAGGGCTGATTAGATACAATTCTCCTGACGTAGGAATTAGGGTTAAACCAAAAATAGGTATTATGAGAGAATTTAATGTAACAGTTGGAGAAAATGGTAGAATGATAATTCCAGCCATTTTTAGAAAACAATTGAACTTAAAAGCAGGTGACGAGTTGGTGGTGAAATTATCTCCGGATAATGACATCGTTATCCATAGTCCGAAGCAATCTTTAAAAAAATTACAGGCACTTTTTAAAAGCAGCACCGACAGTTTTGTTGATGAGCTTTTAGAAATGCGCCGCAAAGAAGAGATTTAAAATGACTGATAAAATTGTATTTGACGCTTCGGCAATATTGGCACTGCTTAAGATGGAGCAGGGGCATGAGATTGTTGTTGAAAACCTAGAGCGGGCGATTGTTTCGAGCGTGAACTTTTCTGAAGTAATAACAGTTCTTGCTAGGAAAGGATTCGGGCAAGAGCAGGTAATTAAATCTTTGAAAGAAACTTTCTTACATATTGAAGATTTTGACACGGAGCAGGCGATTGTTTCGGCGCAGCTTGATGAAAGTACCAAGGCTCATGGACTCTCATTCGGAGATAGAGCCTGTTTGGCTTTGGCTAAACTTAAAAATCTTCCGGTATTAACTGCGGATAGGGTTTGGAAGGAGTTGGAGCTGGGCATTAAAATACAGCTATTGAGATAACCAATAAATTTAACCTAACCCCATCCTGATTATGCAAAATCTTACAATAGAGCTTAAAAATTGTTACGGCATTCAATCATTAAGGCATACTTTTGATTTTGAGACTTCTACAGGAAAAGCGAAAGCTTACGCTATCTATGCTCCTAATGGAGTAATGAAAACTTCTTTTTCAAGAACATTTGAGGATTTATCCAAGGGGAAATCGCCAAAAGAAGAGCGCTATAATCGCCCCACAACATGCACGGTTAAGGTAGATGATGCTGAAATTGGAAAAGAAGTTATTTATGTTCTAAAATCCGAAATAGATATTAGCGCCGATACCACCTCTATCACCAACATTTTAGTCGATCCTATCAATAAGGCTAGATATGATGAGCTGCTAATTGATCTCGATAAGTTAAAAAATAAGTTAATTAAGAATCTTCAAAAATTATCTGGACTCAAACAAGCTGAAGTCGAAGAAAAAATATTGAGAGATTGGCAAGAGAATAATTTTGTTACTTGCATCAAAAAAATCAAAAATGCTCCGACTGAAGAGGATTTAAGTTCCTATACATACAATACAATTTTCGATCCAAAAGCCCTTTCCATTCTTGAAAGCAAAGAATTTCTAT